>NZ_JBOFLP010000062.1:0-5545 GCF_051657925.1 Chroococcidiopsis sp. | reverse complement strand
GATGAGTTTTTGAGTGTATGGCGACAGATTGCCGCAGGTGAAGTTGCTGACTTCAAGGGCGACTATCTCAACATGCGGGGCAGTAAGATCCTGTTTCCTCCCGTCCAAAAACCCTATCCTCCTTTGTGGTTTGGTGGTTCATCTCCAATTGCCCAAGAGATTGCCGCTAAGCATATCGATGTTTACCTTACGTGGGGCGAACCTCCAGCCCAAGTAGCCGAAAAGATTGCTTCAGTTCGCCAACTGGCAGCAGCAGAAGGCAGAACGTTGCGGTTTGGCATTCGCCTGCACGTCATTGTCCGCGAAACTCAGAGCGAAGCATGGGATGCGGCAAATCAGTTGATTCGCTACGTAGATGATGAGGCGATCGCGAGGGCGCAAAAAGCTTATGCCCGCATGGATTCAGAAGGACAACGCCGGATGTCTCAATTACATGGTGGCAGTCGAGAAGCACTAGAAATTAGCCCGAATCTGTGGGCAGGAGTAGGTTTAGTACGCGGTGGCGCGGGAACGGCTCTAGTAGGCGATCCAGATACAGTTGCAGCGCGGATGCTGGAGTATGCAGATTTGGGTATCGATACTTTCATTTTCTCTGGTTATCCTCATCTGGAAGAAGCTTATCGAGTAGCAGAGCTATTATTCCCCCGATTACCTCTAGAGAATCTACCCGTAGTCGAGCAACAGCACGTTCTGAGTCCATTTGGAGAGATTGTTGCTAATGAAAATTTCCCCAAACAGCTACAGGGAAAAGCAACAACTACTGTGGATTAAAAAGTTAAAAATCGTAGGGGCGGGTTTTGACCAAAAATTTGTAAGTCAAAGCTTCAATCTATTTGCTAAATCCGCCCGTACAAAAGTCAAAAGTCTTGTGTCAAATCGGAGGTTAATTGTATGTCTCGTATTGTAGCGATCGCTGGTAGTCCAACGCATCCTTCTAGAACTTACGGAATTGTGCAGTACGCTCTGCAACTCCTACAACAAGAAGGATTCCAAACCGATCTCATTTCCGTCCGCGATTTCCCTGCTGAAGATTTGGTTTTTGGACGCTACGATAGTCCGGCGCTAGAACCAGTCAAAGCCCTAATCGAAAAAGCTGATGGTTTAATTATTGCTACCCCAATTTACAAAGCTGCTTATACAGGCGTACTCAAGGCGTTTTTGGACTTACTGCCTCAGAAGGCGTTGTTGGGTAAAGTCATTTTGCCGATCGCCACTGGTGGCACGATCGCGCATTTGTTAGCGATCGACTATGCCTTAAAACCCGTTCTGTCTGAGTTGGGCGGCAGGCAACTACTAGGCGGTGTCTACGCAGTAGATAAGCAACTTCAACGGCTCGAAGATGGTAGCGTTCGACCTGATGAGGAGATTGAGCAACGGCTGAAACACTCTCTGAGCGATTTTGTCACAGCTGTGAAAAGCAATCAACTCGCATCTAAAGAATTGGCTCAGGTTAATTGAGTTGCGGTTGTCTCCTACCACTTGCCAGTGGCAGATAGATGTTTTCCAATCTGCCACTTTTTTTGATTTGTCATTGGTCATTGGTCATTAGTTTTCCAACAGACTTACGCGAATAAAGGAGTCAGTCATGGTGGATATTAAGTTTGCATATTGGGTTCCTAACGTCAGTGGCGGGTTAGTAGTCAGCAAAATTCCTCAGCGTACCGATTGGACTTACGATTACAACGCTCAACTAGCTCAAACTGCCGAGCAGGTAGGATTTGACTACGCTCTAGCACAAGCTCGGTTTATTGCTAGCTACGGAGCAGAGTATCAACTCGAAGCACTCACTATGGTGGCAGCGTTAGCACCAGTCACCAAAAAACTGAAACTGATTGCGGCGGTTCATCCTGGATTGTGGCATCCAGGTGTAGTAGCCAAAATGGGAGCCACGATTGACTTTCTCTCTCAAGGTCGTTTCTGCCTGAATGTCGTTAGCGGTTGGTTTAAAAACGAATTCACGATCTATGGCGAACCTTGGCTAGACCACGACGAACGTTATCGTCGTTCAGAGGAGTTTATCCGCGTCCTCAAAGGAATGTGGACGGAAGATGAGTTTCATTTTAAAGGAGATTTCTATCGAATCAATGGCGGTTGGGTGAAGCCTAGACCCGTCAGTTCTCCTCACCCAGAACTCTTTCAAGGTGGTAACTCCAAAGCAGCCCGACGCATGGCATCCCGCGTGTCTGACTGGTACTTCATGAACGGTAACACGATCGAAGGAGTGCGAGAGCAAATTGAGGAAGTTTCTGCTCTAGCGCGGCAAGAGGGACGCAAAGTTAAGTTTGGCTTGAACGCTTTTATTTTGGTACGCGATACCGAAGCAGAAGCTCATGACGTGTTGCGAGAGATTATCGCCCAAGCGGATAAAAAGGCAGTAGAAGGTTTTGGCGAAGCAGTGAAATACGCTGGATCTTCAACTCGTGAAAAGCAAGGGATGTGGGCGAATTCCAATTTTGAAGACTTGGTGCAATACAACGATGGCTTCAAGACAGGGTTAATTGGTACAGCAGAACAAGTAACCGACCGGATTCGGCAGTACTACGAAGTGGGAGTAGATTTGATTCTCGGCGGTTTCCTACATTACACCGACGATCTTCCAGCTTTTGGTCGCGATGTCATTCCTCTGGTACGCCAAATTGAAGCTCGTCGCCGTTCGGCTGAAGAATTAGTAGTTGTGTAATTGCTACGGAGAATTAGGTATGACAACTTTAGTGAATGTTGAAGCCGAACCGAGAGCTACAGTAATTGAGAGTGACGAGCAAGCGATCGCAGTTGCTTATGAACTAGCAGCTCAATTTGTGCGGGAAGATTCGGAACGCGATCGGCAAAAGCGTTTACCCATTGAAGAGGTGAAGAAGTTTTCTCAAAGCGGTTTGTGGGGAATTACAGTTCCCAGAGAATATGGTGGTGCTTTCGTCTCGAATGTCACCTTGGCAGAGGTGGTTAAAATTATTTCGGAGGCAGATCCCAGCCTGGGACAAATCCCCCAAAATCACCTGTACATGGTAGAAGCCATCCGGCTGGATGGTACTGAAGCACAAAAACGCTTTTTCTTTGACTTGGTTTTACAAGGTCAGCGATTTGGCAATGCATTTTCTGAAATCGGCACAAAGTCTGTCACTGACGTGCGGACGCGACTGGAGCGATCGGGAGATGAGTACGTACTCAACGGGAGAAAATTCTACTCTGCTGGAGCGTTGCTAGCGCATTGGATTCCGGTCATTGCTAGTAACGACGACGGAAAAACAGTCATCGCCTTTGTAGAACGGGGTGCAGAGAGACTGACTTTGCTAGATGACTGGACGAGCTTTGGACAGCGCACCACTGCCAGCGGTACTACTATTCTGGAGAATGTAAAGGTGAAACCAGAGCATGTCATTTCACATTACCTAGCTTTCGAGCGTGCGACTCCAATGGGTGCTGTTGCTCAGATTATCCAGGCAGCTGTTGACGTTGGTATTGCCAAAGCAGCCGTGCGCGACACAATCTATTTTGTCCGCAATCATACCCGTCCTTGGGTTGACAGTAACCTAGAATACGGATATGAAGACCCTCTTTCTATCTATAATTTGGGTCAAGTGCAAATTCAGGTTCACGCTGCCGAAGCACTGCTACGGCGTGCGGGTGAATTTATCGACCGAGCAAATGAGTCAGATTTGGTAGAAGCCAAGGTGGTAGAAGCTTCTATTGCTGTTGCTGAGGCAAAAGCTTTGGCGACAGAAGCATCGTTGCTAGCGACTAACAAGCTATTTGAACTGGCGGGAACCAAGTCTACTTTGCAAGAATACAATTACGATCGCCACTGGCGCAATGCTAGAGCGCATACTCTACACGATCCGGTGCGATGGAAATACTACGCTGTGGGTAACTACTTCCTCAATGGTGTCAATCCACCTCGTCATCCTTGGCTTTGAAAACATTGTTAATGGTTAATAGTCAATAGTTAATTGTTTAACCATTAACAGACCTCCTGAATGCATCAAAAAATCAGGTATGTCATTCTGAACGAAGTGAAGAATCTAGAGATATTTCGCTTCGCTCAATATGACATCTAAAGTATTTACACAGGAGATTTAACAATTAACAAAACGCTGATTTTACGGCAGGCTTATCGATTCACCTCACAAGTCATCTAGGATAGCTATATGTCTAAGAAGAATTAAAAATTCCAAGGTTTTAGATAAACCGACTAAAGCTGTAATTAAGAAAGAGAAAGCAACGGTTGTAGATAGTCCGACTCAAGCTGCAACAGAACAGGAAAAAGCAACGGTTGTAGAAGATAATCCGACTCAAGCTGCAACAGAGCAGGAGAAAACGAAAGAGACTGCAAAGACAGTTTCCTGGCTTAAAGTGCCTGATGAATCGACTCTACCGCCAGAAGTGCAGGCAATTTTTAAACAACAGTACCATTTGGTTAAATATATGCAACATTAAGTGCTTGAAGTATATAATCCCAACCTGTCAATTTTTTTAAAGTTTTTGTACTCCAGGATTTGAGGATATTTCTGACTGTGACTTTGAGAGCGTCTAGATTATTGAAGAATTGCCAAGCTAGGCTATCTTTCAGGTGCTGCCAAACTCGTTCGATTGGATTAAGTTCTGGGCAATGAGCTGGTTGAAATAAAAGGATTATATTTTCGGGAACTTTCAATTTAGGAGTAGTATGAAATGAACCATTATCTAATTGAATAATATGTAGAGCTTGGGGATATGTTTCAGAAAATTCATTCAAAAATTATTGAAAACATTCTGTATCTAAGTGGGAAAGTTCGCGGAAAAAGTTTTCTCCACTTCATGGTTCCACAACACCATATACGTAGTATTTTTCTCGTCTGAACTGAAGACTTCCTCTCGGTTTAACTCCCCTCAATGTTAATTTTCTCCTCTGCACGGTTTTCAATCCTAACCTTGTTTCGTCTTCACACCAATAGCGCACTTTGTCAAACTTTTTTGACTGCTTCTTTGCCTCCTGTATCACGTTCTGTAATTTTTGAGGCAGTTCTTTTTTGAAGTTTTCTACTGCCTCTGGCTCTTGCTCACTGCTTTTTGGTCTGGCTACTTTCAAGTCAGCTTTTAGTTTGTCATGCACTAGATTATGTACTACATCATACTTGACTTGTATCCCTAACTCTGCTAATAACCATAGTCGGACTTCCTCATAACTTGAAAACCCCTCCGGTTCCAGGAGTTCTTGTTTTAAGCGTTCTACTACTTCTGCTGAAATTAATGGTGTTCTTCCCGTACTTTTGCCTACCTCTAGTAGCTGATTCAATCCACCACTTCGGTATCGGCTTCACCACCTTTGTACTGTGACTCGATTGCGTCCCAGCACTACCGCCAAATGTTGTACCGTTTCCACTTGCTGTGTTTTTAATAGATACAGTGCTTGTACTCTTTCTTTCCCAGTTACCGTCTTTTGTTGCCTTAAAAGGGTTTTGAGTGTTTGCTCCGATTCAACAATATTGAGCTTAACTCTTCCACTCATGACTTACCAATTTAAATGTATCTGCTTCTCAACTGTAGCGAATTAAAAACCAAATGGTAA
>NZ_JBOFLP010000061.1:0-5134 GCF_051657925.1 Chroococcidiopsis sp. | reverse complement strand
CAATACTCCGGACAGTTTTTGGCTGAAGTAGTAGACAGAAAAGCTATCGAACCGATAGAGTGCCTCTTAGAACAAACAAGCACGAGTTCGATAGCTGTATGGAAATTATACAAAGCTTACTGAAAAAGGTGGGCATTTTCACAAACCGCAAATCAAAGTTTTGACGACGCTGTTTGCCACGATGCTAATAGTGTGTGGCAAGGTAAATTTCACAAATCTCAGTCGTTATAGCCAATTGAGCGAGAAAACGTATCGACGGCAATTTAACAAACCGTTTGATTTTGGCAAGTTTAATCGTGAAGTAATTCAGGCAGCAATTCCCCAAAGTCACCGAATGATTGCAGTGATGGATTGCTCATTTATTGCAAAAAGTGGCAAAAAGACCTTTGGACTCGATCAGTTTTACAATAGCACACAGGGTCGCGTGGAAAAGGGTTTAGAAGTGTCGCTAGTTGCTGTAGTAGATGTTGAAACTGAGACGGGCTACGCTATGTTGGCGGAACAAACCTTTGCACAACAGGAGTTTCCAGCACTGACTCGGATGGACTACTATCTACTACATCTAGAAACCATACGTCCGCAACTCCCCTCGTCGGTGCGCTATTTAGCAGTTGATGGCTACTATGCCAAGGAACCGTTTGTGACAGGAGCCTGTACTCTCAACCTGCATGTGATTAGCAAACTGCGGTGCGATGCTAACTTGCGCTATGTCTACACAGGGAGACAAAAACTACGGGGAGCTAGACGCAAATATGCTGGCAAGGTGAAGCTGACAGATCCGACTCAATTATCATGGGTATGCCAAGTTCAACCAGGCATTGACCTGTATACTGCCGTGGTGTGGCATGTCTCGCTCAAACGCCAAATCCGCCTGACTTATCTGCTTGACCGTCGCCAACACCAGGCAACGAGTTACGCCGTGCTGTTCTCTACTGACATCGAGCAAACTGCCCAGGACATTTACCGACTGTATCGCTTGCGTTTCCAGATTGAATTCATTTTTAGAGACGCAAAACAATTCACAGGTTTGAGCGATTGCCAAGCTCGTGATGCTAAAGCATTGGACTTCCATTTTAACGCCAGTCTCACCGCCCTCAATCTGGCTAAACTCGACGCGCATCGCCAGCATTCTGGTCAGCAACCGTTTGTCTTTTCAATGGCAAGTATTAAACGTCGCGCTCTCAACGAGCATCTGCTTGACATTTTTATTTCAAGGTTAGACTTGGAGCCGACTTTGATTAAATCTCATCCCAACTACCAAAGCTTACGATCCTACGGCACTATCGCCGCCTAATCCTGTCCGAAGTATTGCTAATACACATATGAAATACATCTTGGTGATCGAAGGTCAAGAAACTCCTCTAGATGAAACCATTGCAGCAAACGATGATGTTCTCCGCACCACTATTGCCGCATATATGCCCCAGCTAGCAAATGCTGAAATTCAACGCCAAACTCAGGGCGATACGGTACGCATTCAAATGCTCAAACGTGCGGGGACTAAAGGTTCTGTTGCAGCAGTTTACCAGGATCTCCACGCTACGCCACCGCAGCTCAATCCAGCTTTATCGCTAGTTTGGCAGATCGAACAATTAAAGCTGCAAAAAGATTTAGATATAACTGCTTTGATTGCCTTACAGCCGCAGATTGAAGCAGCATACATTAACGGTCAAAAGTGGGAAGTGGCGATCGCTAGCGCGAATCTAAACCTGTGCCGCGCCCCTGCTGCCCCTGCTCGAATTATGCCGAGACTCATTTAACATCTAAGTTAAACGTGCAGCCATTGTTTGGCTGCATCACATTCATCATGTATGTACGTAGTATCAGCATCGCTATCATCTTTTAGCCAGCAAATTCTGCAATATCGCACCCCTGTAACCGTTACCGATGCTCTCGAATATCTGCAAGATTTAGCTTGCAAAACTCAACTTCTCGCTCTATACCAAAAGGTTTTTCCTCAAGAGTGGGAAGCATCTGAAATTCCACTAGATCGACGCACGTTTGATAGCATTTACTGCGACAAAGAAATCGAATTTTTGCAGTTAGTCAACGAACAGCTTTTTGCCATAGAATTATGGGAGGAATTTGAAACTACTACCTCAAGAGAGTACGAAATACCAATATTACCTAAAACCAACGATTGGTGGTATGAAGATCTAGAAGACCTAGAAGATTGCGACCAATTCTTACTCTCGCTGCTCGGATTTGGTTACGACTTGGAAGTTTGGGAACAGAAGTTTGGTTTTACTCCCGAACGGTTGCCCCGTGCCAACACAATCGATCTAGAGCGGTTCCAATACCTGTGTGCCGGACAAGCGCATCCTCTCTGCTATTTATCCGACGCGATCTCCCTGATTGACAAAAGCACTGGCTGTATCTGGTGCGATGTCAGCACGGAAGTTTGCGAAAGTTTGCCTTGGACTTACGAAAATATCATGTTTCTAGCCGAGCAATGGAAGATTGCCAACAGCTATTGGGACAAAGCCGCAGCACTAGGTGAATGGATTGAGAGCGATGTCGCCCACAGAAAAGCCGCCTTTGAACTTTGGAATTGCGCTACTGAATAAAATTATGATTCAAGCATCAGAAATCTCAATAGCTACTTCAGAAGTAGGAACCCACAATTCAACTAAGACAACGGGATCTACAACCCCAGCCGTGCTGCAACTACCGCAGCTATCAGCTATGGCGATCGCTCGTACTATCGCCCATACCGTTCCAGATGACGAAATTCTAGGACATTTGCTCATTCTACGCGGGCAGTACATCTTCGTTAGCAAAGCTCAAGATGGTGTTGAATATAAACCAGTTTCGCCTGAAGCTGTCGCTGTTGCATTCAGCACGCAAACTATCGATTCAGGATGGTTGTCTAATAATATTGTCAGATGGGGTAAAGGTAAAAACGGTGAATGGATTCTGCTTTATTTGCCCCCGCAGAAATACAACATCCTGCTCCAAAATGTAAATAACCATTCTTTGCAACTCGTCGTACCTTTGCCTGCTTTGCTATTTGTAGGAATTGGTAGAACATACTACATTTGGGCGATGAAAGGTAGCTCGTTTGACCCAGCAGGCAATTTGTACGCAGCTCCCCTACCTAATGTCATGGGAGAAGGAAGTATCTGCTTTGGCAACAATTTAGTACCTCAGTGCAATTCACAAAACATTGTTGAAATCTGGAATTTATTCTGGAGCAGCCCGTTCAACAGCGATGCTGTCAGCCACAAATCAAAACAATTTCCAGAAGACATCCGCAACCAACTCATGTTGCTACACGATAAAAAAGTCAAACGATATCCTGCAAGCGACCTCGTTCTCAATCCTAGCTGTCACAAAAAAACGCCAAACGATATTATCCGAAACCTTCTCTAAGCGGTTGGCATTCAACACAGCGATCGTTGCACTGAGTATTTTTTCCCTTCTACAGCTTGTAGGAGGGAATTATTTTTATTAAAGGGAATTTAGTTATGAAACGACACCAACAACAAAAAGCACAATTGGTTATGCTACCAATTCCAAAAGAACAACTTGCTAATTTTATTGGTAAGCAGATACATCTTGCTTGGGCAAAACAGGGTTGTACTTGGAGGCTGCTGCGGATTGAGGGCGATCGCATTTATTTAGAAACACCCAAGACAAAGAAATCGTTGGTAGCGAAGAAGAGCGATGCTATGTATACTCGTCGGTATGAGAGATAATTGTGGCTTATTCTATATAATGGGGCTGATAAGCATAACTCGCTTGCAATCGCTATATGTCAATCGCCATCACCGACGCTATTACAACTCTTGCCGAGGCAGAACGACGATTTAACTTGTCGCGAACTGAGGATGAAACGTTCTTTTTAGAATGGCAAACGGGTTTGACAGAACTTTCCATGCTTGAGCAAACAGCCATCGATCAATTGTGGCGGCGATATCTCTATCAGCGATCGCTTGGGCAATTATTAGAAGGAACGGTCACCTTACTATTGGCATCCCCACTGCTAACAATTGCAGGCTTATACGACCCACCGTTTCGAGTGCGGGCAGAAGCATCCGTGCAGTTGACGCTAGATGATGGGGAAGAAATACTGCAAGGGCGAATAGATGTGCTGGTGCTGCTGGATCGGCTTTGGGTGGTGGTGTTGGAGTCAAAGAAAACTGCATTGTCGGTTTGGGCTGCTCTGCCTCAAACTCTTGCTTATCTGATGGCAAACCCTCAACCCCAGCTTCCTAGCTTTGGCATGGTGACTAATGGCGATGACATTTTCTTTGTGAAGTTGATTCAACAATCGCAGCGACACTACGCTCTCTCGCGTGTGTTTGCACCACTGACTAGCAATCGAGAACTTGAAGGTGCTTTGCAAGTCTTAAAACGCATCAGTCAAGTAATGGGGAATCCATCGGAGTAGGCAATTGTCACTAAACGAGTGTTATAAAGCACTCGGAATTTACAGTAGTGACTAAAGGCTTGTCTGCTTACCGTTCCTATATCTTATTTATTCGAGCTGTAAGGCGATCCCACTCAGGAGTTATACAAGATTTGTCGTACGATATGGTGTACTTTGCTACCTTTTTTGCGTTTACCCCCGTTGTAACCCACTCTTGCACCACTTTCAGGAGTTAGTTGCAGAGTCCGACTATCTAAAATAACACTGGAGGGTTGCTCGGCTCGGGAGAGCTGCAACTGGGAGCAACATTCGTAAGTCATCAACAATCGCCTCAAATACCCTTACATTGAATCGCCACTGACCCTGACGAAGAATGTTGCCGATGGGCGGGCAATCAAGTATTCATTAATGTCTAACTTTGTTTCAATATAATCATCACTTGGAGAGGGGAATCAGGCTGCTACAGTAACTAGATAAAGATTTAGCTCGTACTGAGATAGATTCCGAGCCGGAGAATAAATCGCAGTAGCTGGTAGCTCTCCTGCAAATTTATTGTTACTAATACTACTTATCTTTAACACGAGCTGACTTAATTTAATTTGCTTTAACAAGATCGATTGCTAGTATAGCAATCCTAAATAGGATGTATGGTTATCCATACATGAATGCCTTTTCAAAAGTAAAGTATTGCTGATGGGTGACAAACTCAAACAGATACTTCACCACTGCAAAGGACTTGCACAGCATAAAGAACTTGCGAAT
>NZ_JBOFLP010000060.1:0-6459 GCF_051657925.1 Chroococcidiopsis sp. | reverse complement strand
CCTCTAGTAATATCCGATGGATTGGCTAAAGCGTGTCTCATCAATTGCATTTTCTCTGTCTGGAGTTCAATTAATAATTGGTCAAGGGTCATAATAGTAAGTGAGTTCAGGTTATTGGTATCGACTAACCATCCCAGTAGTTGGGATGGTTTTTTGTTGCAAGACTAGAAAGGAATTGCGATCGCGGCTCTCTCTACTTCTTGTCCCTCGTACTCCAATAACGCTGCATCCCGTTGCATCTGGGCGCTGAAATTACGCATCCCTTGGCAATAACCTTGTAAATAAACTATTTCCGAATACTGGGGCTTGATGCCATCAAACCCGTCATGTACACCATCTAGAAAAAATGCTTCGATTGCGCTCGCAGCTTTCCTGGAGGCGACCTCCAGGAAGCTTTGATGCGAGCGGTCTTGTGCTTGTTGTGCTGCTTGCTCTAGTTCTAAGGTGTATGGCATGATAAAAATACTCCAGTGTATGGGTAGGGGCGATCGCTTTAGTTGTCTAGGCTGTGGGCGATCGCCTTTTGAATATGTGAGCTTCTTTTGATGCGTTCTCGGTGCAGGCTGCTCTTTCCCTCTGCCTTATATGGCTATTGTACTATACCTAGCAAACGCTGTCAATGAATTGGGTATGATAGGGTAAGAACAAAAGCGGCTAAAGATTATGGTTTTAAATAACTTAAAAGAACTAATAGATGCACGGGGCATTACTCGTTATCAATTCTGGAAAGAGACAGAATTCAATAAGGCTACCGCATACAGGCTGTATGATGAGCCAGAGTATATCCCTGGCAGGGAAGTTATGGAACGAATAGCGGAAGTTTATGGATGGGAACCAAAAGAGTATATTGTCTATATCCCTAATGACTTAGCTAATTTAGCTCAAAGACTTGTTGCCACTAACTAGGCATGGTATAATAACCATAGTTAAGGGTTCTAGCTATGGGTATAGTAAAATCACGATTACCAACCAAGGATGAAATTTTAACTACTTGGAATAAAGCATCTTTGCTTGAAAGCAAGCTAATTCCAAAGGTTCCGGCTGTTTACGTGTTAGTAGCAAAACAAGAAATTCTGTATGTAGGAACTAGCAAATTGCTCCGCCAAAGGATTTGTCTTAATCTTTTCGATCATCCGATGACTTTCTTAATTGATCGAGATATTAAGAGCAAACCAGGGCAGGGGCGTTATGAGGCTATTAGAGAATATTTAGATTCTGAGTACAGTTTGGAGGTGTATTGGTGGAATTTTAACCCATCAGAAAGAAAGGAGAGGTATAAATTAGAGCGTGGGTTGATTAATTGTTTTAAACCTCCGCTCAACAGTTTTTCCGGTATAGGAGAGCTAAAAGATAGGTACAAGTGGCTGAATACTGCGGTCAGTTGCACTGTTAAAGTTTGAATATTAAAAACCCCCAACACCACAGTTTCTGAGGCTAAGTGTTGAGGGAAAAATACATCATTTTTTATAATTCTATGATGGCACAAAACACCGTGTTAACTGGGTATACCAGCCAAAAACTATTACTTCCTGGTTCACCATTAATTGTCTGCCCAGAGCTTGTAACTAGGCTTAAGAAAGAAGGATTTAAACGATATGCTACCGATGCTGCTGTCTTCTTGCAGCAGTTGCATTATTTCCTGAGTATGCCTAGCTGCGGGACGGTAATTGACGGTGTTAAGTGGGTGTATAACAGCTTAACCAAGTGGCAGCAAGCTATAAACTGGCTAACTGACTATGCTTTCCGCACCATCAAAAATAAGTTGGTAGAGAGCGGGATTATCAAAGCCCAGCAATTGGGAATCAATGACCAAGGGCGCGATCGCTCTTATTGGTATGCGATTAATTACGAACACAAAGTATTTTTGCAACCTGTAGTCAGTCCGATTTCAACGGATGCAAATAACGATATTAGCGCAGGTGCAAGTAATGATATAAACCCGCGTCCAATTAGCGTACAGTGCGCGGATGATATAGAAACAAAGATTACTCCAGAGAATACTTCAAAGAAAACAACAACACTTGTTGCTGTCAAACAAAAGTTAGAACAAGAAGTAGTCGTCAAACCTTGTACTGACGTTCTGGCTAATCAGCAAGACATTGAACAAGTAGAGCAGAACCCATTAAAAGATTCATCTTCCGCCGCCGCCGAGCGCTCGCAAAAGCAAGAAATAGACAAGCAGATAGGAGCAATGGGGATAAAGCAAAATGACACGATTGACACACTGATTGATGAGACAGACAACCAAATACTTAGGGATGCTATAGCGGCAGCGGCGATTTACATCCAAAAGAATTTTGCAGCCATTGAGAACAAAGCAGCAGTAGTGGTTAGGGCGATAAAAGGTAAATGGCAACCAAACAGACCACAAAACTTAGACTTAACTAGCTTCACGGAAATAAATAGACCCACTAACGAGCAATTGCAGCAATTGCGCGATGCTAGAGATAGAGGGGACATATCGGAGATAAAAATGCTTGAGGTAGTTGGTCAATCTGGATGCAAAACTTTTCATGTTAACGAGCGCGATCGCTGGATACCTTGGACGGAGTATTTAGGGGTATGAACAACCAAAAGCCAACGAGTAAAAAAGCCTTGAAAACCAAGTGGGGAGATATTTTTGATAAGTATCTAGCTGAAGGATACGACTATGCTTATGCGGCATATAAAGCGGATGAATGGGAAAAAGGGCATACAAGTAAAGAGAGCGATCGCAAATGAATAATCTTAATGATGAGCAACAAACTATTAATATGAATCTGACCGTTGAAGAACTTGAACAGTGGCAAGAATCATGGTTGCAGCCGTCGCTGCTAACGATTGCGCTTAAAAGGCAGCTTTTGATTAATCGAATACTAACTGTCGTTTTAGCAATCTCTAGTCTGTCTGTAATTTTGGCGACTTGGTTTAAGATTCGGGCTTGCTGAGGAGAGCGATCGCACATGAAAACCTACACAATCTACGCTCATCCTCGCGACTACCCCAATCACTTTGTCATGCGAGTGTTTAAAATCAAACCTAACGTCGCTCCAATCCCTACGGGCGCGGTAGCGATCGCTCCTACTCTGGAAGAAATCAGAATGTCAATCCCAATAGAATGCGTCCGTATAGAGCGAGACGAACGTGACGATCCGGTAATTATAGAGACTTGGATCTAAGTTAGGCTATAGGTAGCTTTCCTCTTTCTACCGTAATGAACGCATCTGCTGAAGAAATAGCTGTATTGCGAGAACTCCTAGAGCAGCAAACAGCACTCGCTTTAATCCATTACGATACAGCACAAAAGCTAACCGCCGTAGTAGAGGCGCAATCAAAGATTACTGAGGGACTGCTAGCGATGGTACAGGAATTGGTGAGTATCGTTAGAAACGCTTAATAATTCCACCTAATCTTGCCAAGAGATCCAGGTTTATCAAGTCCGCCGCCGCCTCGGATGTCCATCAAGATTAGCGCAAAGCTATACAGGGCTTGTGTTTTGGCTTATTTGTTGTTAAAATAGTTGTATAAATTTTGCCTTGACGTGACTGCGAATCACTCAAGGCGTGAGTCCATTAATTACGGTAATGAACTGTGGATATTGTACAACTGAATTTGTTTGACCAAGAAGTATGGAAGCCTGTAGTTGGGTACGAGGGCTTGTACGAGGTTTCAAGCTTTGGGCGGGTAAAAAGTTTAGGTCGAATTGCTTGGAATGGGCAAGCTAATCACCAGCTTAAAGAAAAGATTTTAAAACAAAGTTTAGGCGGGACTTATTTAAATGTTGCTTTGAGCAAGAACGGTAAACCTAAAACTAAAAGAATACATCAATTAGTAGCAGAGACATTTTTACCCCAACCATTAACACCTACGGGGCGATCGCGTGGTTCTTCAGTTGTCAATCATTTAGATTCAAACCCATTGAACAACCGAGCAGATAACTTAGAATGGACTACTCACGCAGGTAACATGAATTGGTCATATAAAACTAACGGTCAATCACCGCGTAGAAATGTTCGATTTACTGACGAGCAAGTATTGGGAATGAGACAACTAAGAGCTAACGGGATGTCACTAGGAAAAATAGGAAAAGTTTATAACTGTCATTCAAGCACTGTAAGTACAATTGTGCAGCGCAAAACATTTAAACATTTGCCTTAGTAATTCCATCTAACTTTACCAAACTTGCCAACGCGATCTAGACCGCCACCTCCATCGATATCAACATGGCAAAAGCCCTTTTTAGCGCCATAACCCATGCGATCGCCCCATCGGTGGTCTAACCATCTTTGGAGGTCGTGTACGCTACCGCCAGCTAACGGGTAAATATCAGCAGCTAAACCAAGAATATGAGTTGAATTTCTCACGCCCCCTACTTGAGCATTGATGACCTTGGGGCGATACCACGAAGTGATGCTTATAGGATGCCCCCAAGCTTCTCTCACCTTATCTAGTTCTTTAGCTAGTTTGAGGATATTGTTAGCTTCGGTGCTACCAACATTAGGGATACGTCTTTTGTCTTGTTGAGTAACTTCAGCTACCGTAAAGTATTTACTGACAAAACATCGCGGATTGTGCCAGTTGATAACTCCTGTATAACTAGCTCGCTGGGATTCACTAGCCGCTATTGATTTCCCTTTTTCTGGCTCTGGTGCTTCCGGTTCTTTACGAAACTCAATTACCCAGGGACAC
The DNA here is from genome assembly GCF_051657925.1 of Chroococcidiopsis sp. Taxonomy (NCBI): domain Bacteria; kingdom Bacillati; phylum Cyanobacteriota; class Cyanophyceae; order Chroococcidiopsidales; family Chroococcidiopsidaceae; genus Chroococcidiopsis; species Chroococcidiopsis sp. The sequence goes on along the minus strand of NZ_JBOFLP010000060.1, from coordinate 1,791 downwards.
GAGTCTGCGCTTAACCCAAAACGCGATAACTCAACTTGCAATAACTCTAACCCTCTATTTTGGCTAGGAGTTTCTGCATAATATTTAGCTACATCTTTAATATTAATTGCCATAGTTTTAAGAAAAAGGCAACGGAGTCATGAACGTTGCCATAACCACTACTCAATGAAAACTAAGATCAGTCTGCCCAAAACTAAGCGCGATCGCTCCTTATTTTCCCTTTCAAGCTTCTGATAAATTCTCTAACAATATCTACTTTATTGCGCCCTTCCTGTTCGCAGTATTTCTCCAACAAACTGCGCTCCTCTTCCGTTATCTGGCAAGTAAATGTAGACTTTTTAGCAACTGCCATAACATTAGTTTTTAATTAACATTTTAGTCTTAATTAATTCAAAATTACTATTTATTGACGCAAGAATTAATTGATTATTACTTAATTATTAAGTATAGCTAAAAATGGGTGACAGATTTTGAAAATGTGAGGGTAAGTTACTGCTTGTAATAGTATGCAAGCAATATGATTAAAGTATTAGTTTTGAAGTTAGCGAAATTACCCAGATTGAATGAAGGTTTTACATTAATTGAATTGCTAGTTAGCATCATCATCATTGGAATTTTGGCTAGTATAGCTCTACCTAGTTTTTTGAACCAAACTAATCGGGCGCGGCAAACTGAAGCAAAATTAAATCTTTCTTCTTTAAATAGAGCGCAGCAAGCATTCTATTTAGAAAATAGCCAGTTTGTTACAGACGTAGCCCAAATAGGCAAGCTCGGTGTCGGTATTGCACCAGAAACAGAAAATTATTCAATTACCTTTTCAGAGCCAGAACAAGGAACAGGTGTAGTGATGGTAGCCAATGCTAAAGGCGATGCTTTTAAATCTTATGCTGCTGGCATTGGTCTTGGATATCAAAGTGGCGCAAGCGACCCCGCTACGCTAACGACGCTTTGCGAGTCTACAGAATTAGGGCAGAAGTTGGACGAGAGTGCGATCGCGATTTCAAGCGGTGTAGCCCTCAAGGGTGGTGGCGAAGTAACTTGCGGTAATGGGACGGTGGCAGCAAAATGACAAAACCAGAGCCAGTTATCAGCCCGATCGCCAGCATTGTTATTATGCTGACTACTGTGTTTAGCGTACTAGCTACAGGAGCGATCGCTGCCGTGTTTTCTACTTCCTACGAGTCTAACTGTACGCCAGACACTACTGGGAAATCTGTCTGTACCCAAACGATTAAGTTCCAAGGCTGGGCGGGAATACCTCTGCAACCTCTAGCTGGCGCAATTGGGACGGGCATCGGAATTTATGCGGCTGTAAAGAGTGGCAAGTTACCAGGAATGCGATCTAACAATGAGGAGGAACCAAGTGGTGACGTTCCTAGCTGAAGTTAGCCAAGTTTCTCGCCTCGGACAAAAAGCCAAAGCCATCCTCAAAGGAGTACGCCGCAGCGATGGTTTGTGGGTAAGTGCAGTTGCCAAAACTATCGACTTACCCTATAACCGTACTTGGCACGAAAAGCAACTGCTTTTATTGGAGCTAAATAAGGATGGATTGGTAGAGGAAGCCATCCTTGCTAGCGATCGCTTGTTTGAAGCTTTGAAGGAGTGGAATTTGCGCCTCGCCCGTTTCGACAGCGACAAAGTAGAACTGGAATTGCAAAAAAAATCCTTGGAGTACCAAGCTGTCAAGCTCTATGCCAGGGAACAAGAACTTAGGAAAGCTGAAGAACTCCAACGTCTATCTGAGAAGTCTTTAGAAGAACTCAAAGCGCTTGCTGATGAAAAGTTACAGGC
>NZ_JBOFLP010000059.1:0-9184 GCF_051657925.1 Chroococcidiopsis sp. | reverse complement strand
GCAGAATTGATGCAGCGACAAAAACAGTGGCGCGATCGCATTTTATTCAGCACCGCTGTACCAATGGAACCGCTTAACACCTGCATCGATCTACCAGTACCACCTAAAACTCATACCGTTCTCGCCACGGATGGCTCGCAGATTGCTCCCAATCATCACGAAATCGCTTATTGTTATCTACTCAATATCGGTCGGGTAGTCTTGCACTACGGACAAAATCGCCAACCTTTACTCGATAGCTTACCAGAAGTCTTCTACCGTCCCGAAGATTTATATATTTCGCGTCAATGGGGTATCCGCGCTGAAGAATGGATGGGTTATCGCCGTACCGCTTCTGAAGCTACCGTGTTGGCTGAGTTGGCTGCTGCTGTGGTAGGGAGCAGGGAGCAGGGAGCAGGGAGCAGGGAGCAAGGGGAACAAGGGGGAGAACAACCAATTACCAATTACCAACTACCAATTACCACTCCTACACTAGCTATGGTCGATGGATCGTTAATCTATTGGTTTTTAGAACAATTGCCTTTAGAAGCACGCGATCGCATTTTGCCACCAATTTTGACGGCTTGGGAACAGCTTAAAGCTTTGGGCATTCCCATCATGGGTTATCTCAGCGCTTCTCGTAGTATGGAAAGCTTGAATTTTTTACGTTTGCAAGCTTGCATTCACGAAGTACCGGACTGCGCTAGTTTTTGTCCGAATCAAATTGAAAAAGTTCCTTGTCAGGTTCTCGAACCATTGAGGGATGCAGCGCTGTGGTCAATTCAATTACAGCCAGGACAAAGGAGTACTTTGTGGCGTAGTTCTGCCCGTATTTTAGAATTATACGGCGATTGTGCGATTTATTTCTGTTACATACATGTCGGTACGGAAATTGCACGGGTAGAAGTTCCGGCTTGGGTAGCTGAAGATGAAACATTATTGAATCAATCTTTAGGTTTGATGTTAGCTCAAGTACAGAAGGGTTATGGATATCCTGTTGTATTAGCAGAAGCTCACAATCAAGCGGTTGTGAGGGGAGGCGATCGCGCTCGTTTTTTTGCGATGCTAGAACAACAAATGATCAAAGCAGGCTTGAGAAATGTGGGAATTTCCTATAAAGAAGCGCGTAAGCGGGGCAGTATTGCTTAATATCTATTATTAATAGGTTAACTTCTATGACTGAGTTACTCGAACAAGCGATCGCTCGATTAAAGACTCTACCTGCTAACGAGCAAGACGCGATCGCAATAAGAATCTTAGAAGAACTTGAAGACAATTTGTTGTGGGAAGAAGCATTTGCCCGTTCTCCAGATGCCCTTGCTAAACTTGCAGCTACTGCTATGGCTGAGTATCGTGCAGGGAAAACCCAAGAACTCGATCCAGAAACGTTGTGAAGTCGCGCATCACAGCTCAGTTTCGACAAGCTTTTGGTAAACTGCCCGAATTAGTTCAAGAGCAGACACGCGAAGCATATCGCCAGTTTAAGGATAACTCATATCATCCAAGTTTGCGATTTAAGAAAGTGCATCCAGAGCTACCAATCTATTCGGCTCGAATCAGCAAGAGCTATCGAGCAGTTGGTCAATTAGACGAGGATACTATGATTTGGTTTTGGATCGGTTCGCATACGGAGTATGACAAATTACTATCTCAGTTATAGCGATCGCGCTCGTTTTTTTGCGATGCTAGAACAACAAATCTACTTGCTGACGAGCAATACGATCGACTTTAAATTAATTCGCATATAGAGTATGACAAATTACTATTTCAGTTGTGGCGATCGCGCTGATTTTTTGTCATGCTATAACAGCAAACAAAGTAAAAGAAAGCTCACTGTAGATCGTCTCGATTGAAATTTATGACATCACGAGATGGAGCTACTGGATTGTGTAGCGTTAGATCGATGTAGTTAAGCCTAGACAAGAAAGGATTTGAGACAATGACAACAAAGCCAGTTACTTTCATTACAGGTGCAAATAAAGGAATTGGAAATGAAGTTGCACGACAACTTGCCCAGCGTGACTTCACTGTTTTGATTGGTACACGTAACGTACAACGTGGAGCAGCAGCAGCAGAAACACTTCGTGCTGAAGGACTTGACGTTCATTTTGTACCAATTGATATTAATGATGAATTGTCAATTAAAGATGCTGCTGAAACTGTAGCTAGACAGTGGAGACAAGTTACTGTGCTGATTAATAATGCTGCTGTCAATTATGATTTCTCACCAGCAACTCGACCATCTATGCTAAGTGTAGATGTTCTCAAAGATACTTTTCTCACAAATGTTTTTGGTGCATTTGCAACAATTCACCATTTTCTACCATTACTCAAGCAAGCTGGAACAGCACAAATCCTTAAACCACAAATCATAAATGTTTCGTCAACACTTGGGTCACTGACTTCTCTCAGCGACCCAGAACATTATTACTACGGAGTTAATACCGTTGCTTACAACTCTTCCAAATCTGCACTTAATGCTATAACTGTTGCCTTGGCAAAAGATTTAGTAGAGGACAAAATTAGCGTCAATTCTATTTGTCCTGGTTGGGTAAAAACTGATATGGGTACAGATAATGCACCGCGTACTGTCGAACAAGGAGCATCAATTATAGTCAAACTTGCTACGATGGAGAATCCACCGACGGGTAAATTTCTCGACGATGATGGAGAAATTTTGTGGTAGCTCTCCTGTCATAAATGCTAATAGTATTGACATTTAAAAATGAAGCACTTGGATCGAATTTCTGTATCAAATTGATAAGATATCGATCGAGTGCTTTACTTGCGCGATCGCAATATTGAATTATAAATTCCGAACTATCAGTTCCGAATTATAGCCTCGTATTATTTGCTCTAAATGTAACTCTTTGTACTTGTCCTAACTGCCCTAAAAGTTTAGCTTCTTCCTGATTATATGTAACTAACACTCCACCAGCATTACCAACTTCGAGTTTCAGTTGTTCGTTAGCTACCCATTTACGCTGCGTTCCTGGGGATAACTCTCCTTCAAACTCTTTCTTTCCGTCAGCAGTTACCCGTATCCAAGATTTGTCTTTTACAGTTATACCAACTTCAACTGGCTTGGTTTGCTTCTTGAGGTTAGCAACTGGTTTGACTTTTGCTGGTGCTTTAGGCTTAGCGACATTAGCAACGGGTAATGGAGGCTGTGACTGAGTATTTTGACCGAGCTGAAAGTCAGAATTACTCAAAGTTTGAGATAAAATACTGACCGCACCAATAATTAAAAGAATGTATATAGCGTAGAGATGGGAAGTCTGTAATTGAGCTGGAGGTAAGCTAACTCCTACTGGTTTCAGACTCTGCCGATAATCTTCTAAAGGAAAAGAATTTGCTAATTCCGTACCATCTAAATCTAAAGCCTCAGCATATTGCTTAATAAAACCTCGAATATAAACTGGCTCAGGTAATTTATCAATATTACCCGCTTCGATCGCCCGCAAAAAACTTTGACGAATGCGCGTGGTTGATTCGATTTGCTCCAAAGATATTTGTTTGTCTTCTCGCCTACGACGCAGAGCAGCACCTATCTGCCCTAACTTCTCGGCTCTTTGCTGTTCGAGCGTCTGAACAATTGGTTCTTGTGGTTGTGGTTGTTGTTTCCACCGCTTCATAGACTTATCGGTTGCACTTCTTGACAGCACCTTACACCTGCACCCTTGTTGTAGATTTGAGTTGATTTTGTAGTTGATTTTGTAGTTGATTTTGTAAATAATGAATCTCGCGTTCTTCGAGCGGACGATAGCGACCCGGAAGCAAAGCCGCGCCTGCGGTTGGTTCTAGTTGAATCGAACCGATTGCAGTCCGATGCAACTGGAGCGTGGGATAACCTAATTTTTCTGTCATGCGCCGAATCTGTCGATTTCTGCCTTCCCATAAAATGAATTCTAACCACGTTCGATTAGCATCGCGAGACAACACGCGCACTTGTGCCGATCTGGTCTTTCTCCCCTCTAAAACAACTCCCTGTCGCCATTGTTTTAACACTGATTCCGGCGGATGTCCCGCAACCACAACTTGATATGTCTTAGAGATGTCGTGCCGCGGGTGGGTGAGAGCAAATGTCAAGTTTCCATCATTTGTCAGTAGCAATGCGCCTGTTGATTCTGCATCCAACCGTCCGACAGGATGAATACCCTGACCTTGACGTAGATTAGTTGGCAACAGTTGCATCACTGTAGGTCTACCTTGAGGATCGTCACAAGTTGTAACTACACCAGATGGTTTGTTGAGCAATAAATAGGTTGGCTGGGGACGATGAGGCGATCGCAGTAGCTGTCCATCAACTTCGATCGTATCCTGAATTGGATTGGCTTTTTGTCCTAGTTTTACCACAGCACCGTTACAGCGTACGCGACCGAGCTTAATCATCTCTTCCGCTTGCCGTCTCGAAGCTATTCCCCACTGAGAAAGAATTTTTTGTACCCGTTCCTCCATTTGTCGATCCTTAGACCCAGGTAATACCAATATATACGCTGAGAATTCGGAATTTGGAATTCGGAATTCGAAATTAATTTTGAATTTTGAGTTGCTCCCTCAGTTTCCTGCTCCCTACTCCCTGCTTCCTGACCACTGATAACCGAACAAATATTAACTACACTAATTTGAGCAACTATTACACTTACATATTTCCCTTGAATCCGAACAACTTAGAGCAAGACAAGACCGCTAAGCATCGCCTAATCAGTAACGTGCTGTCTCCGGCACTATGGCTGTTTGTCCGATCGCAAGTCGAGCAAGTATCCCATTTAGAGGTACAAATTGCCAGCAGCGATCGACAAATCCTTTCTGGTAGTATTCCCCGTCTATCTATCTTTGCCGATCGCGTTGTTTATAAAGGTTTACATTTTGCAAAAATCCGCCTAATGGGGGAGGGAATGCAGACTAATTTACGTCAAGTGATGAGAGGACAGCCGCTACAACTGTTAGAACCTATGGTTGTTTCTGGGGAAGCAATGCTACAGGAAATAGATCTCAATGTTTCCCTGAAGTCGGATTTACTATCTAGCGCTTTAACAGAGTTACTATCAAAATTAGCTCCTAACAACAATGCCGTGCGAGGACAAATTGACTGGACAAAAATCGCGATCGCGTCAGCCAGCTTATTGCTACAAGGTAATTTAGTGAATTCCAGCCACACTACGCCTATTACTCTCAAGTGCGGTTTGCAGCTTTCTAGTGGTCGCGAATTGCTTCTAACTCAACCCCAGCTCCAAATCTCCTCTAACTCACTTTGGGAACAGTTAGAAGACTATGCCATAGATTTAGGTTCTCACGTCAATTTAAAAGAACTAACCTTACAGTCAGGACAAATCGTCTGTCGTGGCAGCATGACTATCATGCCTTAATCAGTTATCAGTTATCAGGGAGTAGGAGCAGGGAAAAGAGAGCAGAGGGGCTTCAGGTGCAGAGGAGACTAGGGAGAATTTAATTCCGCGCTTCCGTAGCTTGCTTCTCCGTAGGGGTATTCCGAATTCTCCCCACACCCTATTCACCACTCACTCTAATAACGGCAACAACAAAGTGACAAAATAGTAAACTAATGGAGCGGTAAAAACGTAACTATCGGCGCGATCGAGGATACCCCCGTGACCTGGAATTAATTGTCCTGAGTCTTTGACACCAGCATCGCGTTTCATCATGGACTCCGTGAGATCGCCTAATAAGCTGGTAATCCCAATTAACAACCCCAAAGCTATACCCGTCCAAGGCGAACCAGCCCAATGAAGATACCAGCTGCCGATCGCGGCTACAGTTATACTGCCAGCAATTCCAAATACAGACCCTTCCACAGTTTTCTTGGGACTGATATCGGAAAGGCGAGTACGTCCAAAAAATTTACCAATAGTATACGCTCCAATATCAGCCGCCCAAATACAAAAGAAAGCGAGGAGAGTGACTGTCAAACCTTGCGGTAAAGCGGCAAAATTTCCTTGCTTGATGAGATTAATAGTAGCTATATCTGGTAAGTAGCCATCGAATGGAATGTTGCTCATAGCAGGATTGCCAAGCAAGCGCAATCTAATCCAATAACTAGGTAAATAACCGCAATAAAATAGTCCCAAAATAGAAGTAGAAATATCGGCGATCGAGGCTAACTTTGGTAAAAATAGGAGATAAAAACAAATAAACGTTCCTGCTACTGGCATCACGGCATCTGCCAAGCTGGAAGAAACCGTAGCGATCGCCAGTAAAGCCAAACTGACGACGATCGTTGTTTTCGCAGCAGGTGCAATTCCCTTGGCTCGGACTAATTCAAAATATTCCAGTTGACCCAAATAAACGATCGCCATAAACATAAAGGTAAAATACCACCCTCCTAAGACACTGGCAGTTAGGGCAAGAGCGATCGCGATAATTCCACTAATAATTCGAGACCAAGGCATAGAGCAATTTTGGATTTAGGATTTGGAACTTTCGATTACAGACTTTGACTTCAATCCAAAATCTAAAATCTAAAATCGGATGGGATTAGTCTAGCTTTTCTCCACTCAAAATAAAAATAGGATCGACAGCAGCAAAGATTTGCTGATTACCTTTTTGCTCTAAGCGATTGACAGATGATTGCACGACATCGATATTTCTAGCATGTAACTCAGCTAAACCTTGAGAAATAGCATATAAACTTTCCAAATTACCAGCCGTGGTAACGACTCTACCTTGTAGCGGCAGATATTGCCAAACAGCTTTGAGAATATCTTTGATAGGACGACCACCTTCAATACAAACTCGGTGTGGAGCTTGAGGTAAATTTGGTAAGCATTCTGGGGCGCTAGCTTCTACGACTTCAACATTTTTCACATTAAAGCGATCGCAGTTGCGACGGATCAAGCTAGCAACTTCGTCATCTCGCTCGACAGCAATAATCTGGGCTTTCGGACACAACAAGCCAATTTCAACCGGAATTGTCCCTGTTCCTGCACCAATATCCCACACCAAGGAGTTTGGTTGTAACCGCAGTTGAGAAATCAGCAATAACCGAATTTCCCGCTTACTCAAGGGAATTCCTGGCAAGCGCTCGAATAAATCGTCAGGGATACCTGGTGTAATATAGGGCCAGAGTTGGGAAGGCATAGAAATTAGATGAACGACATCAGCTTGCCCCAGCAGTAAAGGAAAGCTCTCAACAATAAGAACTTAACATCACTCGCACTTTTATACATAAAGTGAGGAGTAAGGAGTGATGGGAGAAGTTCTGCACTCCTTACCTCTTTCCCTTGTCTGTTAAGTCGTGAGGAGTAAGCAGGCGAAAACTGCTAGCGAAGATTGGGAAATCTGGTGGTTAACGAAAGGATACAACAGGTTAAGCTAACAAATGTCAACTTTGAGTTAGCGTCAGTTTACACCAGAGGCAAGATGACAATTTGGGTTAACGAGCAGATCGATCCGTCTGGAATGATACACGCCTGTATTGCTTGCTGTGACGAAACGCAGGCACAAGCTTGTCACGAATCCTACCAGCAAAATTTGACCGAAACGCAAAAAGAATCTGGTTGGGAAGCTAGACTGCGAACGGTAGAATCGTGGGATGAAGTGCCAGTCAATGCTTTAAAGTTGGACTAACGAGAAACAGTTATTCAGCGATTGGTTCTTAGTAATGTGTGGTGCGTGGCGAGTGACGAGAGTTGATAGATTGTGCACTTGTGACTCGTGACTTGTGCTTGTCCCTACGCCCCACACCTAATGCTTGGGCGGACGGGGGAGCTGCTGGGGGCGAATTGGTCCCAAAATTTGATTGAGCTGGCGCAATTGCTCTGCCGTTCCCATACAAATCAATAAATCACCTGCCATTAACGTAGTGTCTGCCGTGGGACCGCCAATCAGAGTACCATCCACGCGGCGGATTGCTAAAATTAGCGCTCCAGTTTGCGATCGCAGTTTTGCTTCTCGCAAAGTTTGACCGATGCAGGGACACACTGCCGGATCGAGGCGAAATTCCTCCATATACAGTTCCCTGTCTGCTCCCGTGAGGATGCCATCGACGAAATCTAATACTTGGGGTCTTAATGCCGCTGCTGCCATGCGTTTACCTCCCGTGATATAGGGGGATACAACAGCATCAGCTCCTGCCCTTTGTAGCTTCTGTAAAGCCTCTCTCGTACTTGCTCTAGCGATCGCTCGAATTTGCGGATTGAGGGTTTTGGCTGACAGCACCGTATAGAGGTTTTCAGCATCAGAAGGCAGTGCCGCAACCAGACAAATCGCTCGATCTATTCGCAGTTGTAGCAGAGTATCGTCTAATGTCGCATCACCCTGGATTGCTACATAACCAAGCTGCCGTGCTTTTTCAACCGAAGCATCATCTAAGTCAACCGTGACAAAATTAACCCCTTCAGCTTGAAATTCCAGGGCAATTTGTTGTCCCGTACGCCCAAATCCACATAATATGTAGTGTCCAGAGAGCGATTCCATTAACCGCCGCTGTTGCCTCAGTCGAATTCCTTCTTGAAAGTACCCTTGAATTACAGCTTCTGTAAAGCGATTGACGATATAACCGATCGTAATCACTCCCATTAAAATTAGACCGATGGTAAATAATCGTCCGCGATCGCCCAACGGTCGAGTTTCACCATAACCGACGGTAGCTAGGGTAATTACCGTCATGTAAGCCGCATCTTCCCACGACCAACCTTCTACTAGGCGATACCACAGAGTCCCCAATAGCAAGACACCTACAAGCGCGATCGCCCCCGCTAGTAACTCTTTTTGAATTCGACGATATATTTTCTCTGGGGTTGAGTACAAGAGAGGGATTGGGGTTTAGAGGTTACGGGCTAGGGAAAGGAAGTGAAGGGAGAAAATAGCTGCTCCCTACTTCAGACTCACGAATGACAAATGACGAATGACAAATCTGAGCTAGTTTAGATTATGTGCGATCTGAGTCGGATGCGACGGAAAGTTTTAGGCATTGCTGCTAAATTGACAGCAGAAAGTTAAAAAATAAATTTTTGATTGAGGAGTAAATAGTGACTATAGATACTCTTATTTCTAACCATAACTTGTCAGTATCAGCTGCCACTGCAGTAAAACCCTTCGACTCAGACAGCTTCAAAGAGTCAGTCATGGACACATATGCCCGTTTTCCCATAGCCTTAGAAAGGGGTGCGGGTTGTCGGGTATGGGATACCACAGGGAAAGAATATCTCGATTTTGTCGCCGGAATTGCAACATGCACCCTGGGACA
>NZ_JBOFLP010000058.1:0-47563 GCF_051657925.1 Chroococcidiopsis sp. | reverse complement strand
TGTAGCGCGCTTTAGCTAGAGCTGGTTTGTAGGTACGAACTGGCATTATTTACGCTTTGCTAATTTTGCCAAGCTAAATCCATTTGCCAATCCTAATAGATAAGGAGTTATTAGTAGCATAAAAGGCATAAAATGTTTTGATGATATTCCTGCCCAGATGCAAACTCCTAGCCATGCTAATGATGTAAGAACTATAGCTATTTTCATTAATTCAATCCGTTTGCACTAGCCAAATGTTTCTTGACATAAACCACCGACACTAATGCCATGCAAATCATGTAAAAAATCTGCTTCCTAAATTCCTCATCCTCAGCAGTAGCATCCAGATTGCAATCTTTGAGTAGAGTTCTGGTTTTATCGGGATACATTGCCAGGTACGCAACCGTATCGAAAATGAATTCTCGTACTTCCTTGTTTGCAAGCAAATCTACAAAATTGCGATCGCCCCTCCACTGCAAAGGGCAGAAATCTAACTCTAGCTGCTCGGTAGGAGTATTGCTGTGCTTGATGGAGAATTGGTAAGCATTTTCTACAATTCTCGGTGGTAGGTGCGTAGCAATTTTAGCAAACGATTGAGCTTGATGCTCGTAATGTTTATGAATTTGTTGGTTGTTCATAATCTGTAAAAGGCATTAACTCATCAGCTAAAACATCAATTGATGGCAGATTGGCAAAATGCGTAAATAGAACGTTTAGAGCTTCTACTGGTGTTTTGTCACATCCAGCAATTCCAGATTGTAAATCTTCTCCGATTAAAGCGTACCATTCATCGCCGTCTTTAAAGACTCGAATAGTAAGCTTAAGCTCAAACTTTTGTGATTGCATCATTGCTGTTGTTCTATCTCTCGTATCATTTGCTTCATTCTCTTTTGTAACTTAATAGAATAAACGAGTATTGTAACTAAATAGCCAAATAAAATTACTCCAGCAATAAATCCTACAATTCCACCAGCAAGCATCAGCTTAGGACAGATTACGCTAATAGCTATCATTATGGGAAGCGGAAGTGTTTTTCTGAGGAGCTGTTGGTATGTCATTGCAATCATGTTTTAAACTCAAAGGTTCTAAAGGATTTTCTATCGATTCATGAAGTTTTAAAGCTTCCTCCAAATATCCTAATATCCAAGCATCTCCATCAGTAAAATGTCCTTTTTTCGCTTTGTATTCTAGTTTAGCTATTACTCTCTTTACTGCTGTTTCTAATATTGACATTACTGCTGCCCCTTTACTTCCTGCTCTATCTGTAACATCGCGCCTTGTACTGCTTCTTTCAGAGCATCCTCATAGCTCGTATCTTTAAATGCTAGTAATAGGATATCAACCATGCGTTGCGCTCCTGCTAATTCTAATGCAGCGCGATCGCTAATAAACTTCATCTGTTCGCGTTGTGCAGCTGATGAACGGGCTTCACGCATCAAGCTAGGCACGAGTGCAAACAACTTAATAATGTCAGGATCGAGTTTATTCGGCGCTTGCTGGTAGGTAGAAGTCAGCTGACGTACCATAGCAAGAGCAATACCTTCTACGCTTTGCAAAGAGCGATCGCCTTCTAACCCATCGTAAGCTTCAGCTAATTGATTGAGCATCTGAGCTTGAGCGCCAATCTCTTTGTAATCATTCCACCATTTGTAACAAGCAGAAAGACAGATATCGTATCCGTGCAAGATGAGCCATTTGTGGATTTGGGTGACATCCGTGTTAAACCGAGCCAGTTTGTCAAACTCGCGGCGTTCTCCTACGCTCATTGATGCGCGGATTTTGTCTAGTTTGTGCTGTCGTTTGCTACGGTTCAAAGTGAGAAATTTTGCTCTTATTTCTACTCCATTATGCGTTTAAACTTTTTAAGGTAAATCGGGGTTGAGATTTTGACTGGCTTCGAGTAATCCAAATTCATATGCTTCTTTAACTGCTAAGATCGCTTTATCTAGTAACTTATTTGCTTCTTCCTGTGTAATTTCTGGATTTATTCTCATTAAGCTATCAATATGTTTCTGTCTGTCGCTAATACCTTCCTGCATAAACTCCTCTTTGCTCTCCATACCTTCCTCCAAATGCCAATCTCGCTCTCGCAGCATCCATCGCTTTTTGAGTAGTTTCGTTCTGAAATCCAGCTTGCTGCATGGTTTTTTGGGTATCCAGATTCATTCCCAGTCGTTCTGTTTCTCCTTTTTGAGATTCGGTTGCTCTCCGTTCCTCGCTGCCTAATTGCATTCCCAACCGAGATGTTAAGCCTGCTTGCTCTCCTGCTGCTACGCGCTCGGTAGATCCGAGTTGCATTCCCAATCGGTTAGTTTGCCCTGTATCGGATAATCGCGCCAAATACTGCTGATTTCCAATATCGCGCTGCTGGTAGCCAGTTCTAAAATCGATATCTCTTTGCTGTTGCAATTCAGTAGAAGCAATTCCTCTTTGCTGTTGCAATTCAGTAGAAGCGATACCTCTTTGCTGTTGCAACTCTTCTGAAGCAATCCCTCTTTGCTGCTGCAATTGTTGATTCGCAATATCAACATCTTGATATTGTCTGTTGTAATCAAATTGTTTCGCTGCTGCTTGCATTTGATATTTAAAAGCACGTTTCTGAGCTTTTTTTCTGCTGCCTCCACCAAACAAGCCACCTAGTAAAGATGCTGCACCGCCTACTAAAAATCCAGTCATAATTAATTACTTGGAGTATAAGAACCAAATACAGTAGAAAATCCGCCAGTTTTGCCAAAAGCCTTACTCAAGCTCGCTATTCCTGAAATCGCAGCATCACGCTCCATCTTTTTATTCTCATATTTCTGCACTAATTTAAGTTGCTCCTCTGCACTCATCGGAGTTTGATAGCCGAGCAGATCGCGAGAGATGTAGATATTTCCATCGTTGCCAATTCTCGCTCCTGCTTGGAAGCTGTTATCGCGATCGCTCGTATCAATACTTCCTGCTGACGTACTCGATTCAATTTGAGGAGGAGCATTATCAGTTTGAGTTTCGGTACGATTGTTCAAAACGTATTGCAAGCGCTGATGTCCGTAATCGTATTTAGGAGAAGCTGTAGATGCTCCGGTTATTCCTGAATTAACTTTAGGCATGACCGCTTGTAATGCTGTCATTCCTGGGTTACTACGAATCATAAAAAATCTCACTCTTTACAGAAATTTTAACCTTCATCCGCACAACTACAGACGACATTTTTATGTAAGTTTCAGACGATAGATGTAACGAATGTTAAATGTGTGACAAATGAAACTTTTAGGATTGGCTATTGCAGTAACAATTTTAGTAATTCCAAGTACAGCTAAGGCAGAATGGATTTACGTATCTTCCAGCGAAACAGCCGATGTTTATGTAGAAGACAGATCGATAAATCAGCAGCAAGATATCGTTCAATACTCGAAGTTGGATGTGTTTGCTAAACCGCTCGGAGGTAGATTTAAAAGAGTTGTATCTCAAAATGCTATTAGTTGTAGTAGCAATACTACAGTTACTCTACAATCTAACGGTTTTGCTAGCAATGGTAGACCTTTAGATGGTAATCCTTACACTCTCAACCGCGTAACAGACATCGTTCCTGGCACTGTAGGACATGCAATTGAGCAAATGGTTTGTGGAAACTGATTTCAGCTTTTTGAGCTAAATTAGAGTGTGAAAAATTTTTGGGGTATCGAAAATTTCGAGCAATTTGCGTCTGCCAGCTAAAAAAAAGGTTTATGAGCGATCGCGGTATACTAACGATCGCAACCTCAATCCAGTTTTATCAAACAGGTTACCGTTTCAAACTTATCCTCTAGAGATGAGAAAGCTATAACTACAGCGCAATTGAGAGGATTGTAATCGTCAATAGCTGAAAGTATTGCTTTAGTTCTCTCGTGTTCTAATCCCGCTCGTTCCCATTCAGCGCGAGAATTGTAAATTAGCCAAAATCTGCCATCAGATAGCTTTAACCAAACCGCACCCCTACCTTGATTGATAAATCCAGTCCGAGAGATCGCACCAATCTCGATACATCGCTGGTAAATTACCTCTAGTACCCAAGTATTGTAAACTACGCTGCTACCATCGTTCATCTTCATAACAAGCTAAGATACAGCACAAAGAGTAGTAAACCAGGATTGCAACAATTGCTACAATTGCTGCAAGTATAACGATCCGAATCATCTACGTATACTCCGAGTAACAGCAATCGCGATCGCGCTGACAACAATACCGCCAACAATAATTCCTTTAGCAAAATTAACCGATGATGGTTCAATCAAGAAGATTGTCAATCCGATAAAAGCTACAGAAATTTGACCGAGAATAATTTGGAGAATAAATAACTGTCGAGCAATATCAGCTAATAACTTCTGCTCTAAGTTGTGCATAAGATAGAAGCGAGTATAGAAGTTTCCTCTACGATATTAGCTTTGTTTTATTCTTGAATTTCTCGCGGTCTTGCTAAGATTGTAGTCTGTTGGGAATCTACTGCTACATTGGTAGATTCTTTCTTAGCTCCGCTAGGATTTGGATTGACCCATAACGCTACACAACTACCGAGCAATCCAAAGTAAGCAGAATCGTTTCGTCGATCTGAATTAGATTGTCCTGATAGCTGCGACATGCAAAATAGGGCAACTCCAGCGCTGAAAGCTACAGTAACGACAAATTTGTAAAGTTCGATTCGTTCGTTTAAAGTTAAGTTATTTCTACTCATAGCAATTCTACAGATGGCAATACACAATTTAACAAAGATAATGTGTATTGCAAATATAGTTTAGATACTTACATTTACTCTCCTCGATCCCCGTCGAGGATTATTTTTATGAATACTCTTGAAACAATTGTTACTCCTGTTAAGTTGCAAGATGCCTCGATTGAAGTTGTTAAAGCAGTCCAATTAGAACTAGTCAGGATAGGATTGCTGGATAAAGTGGATGGAATTGCTGGAGCGAAGACGATAGGAGCATTTCATCAATTTAAACAATTAGCAAGTTTGGGCGATTACGATACTCTAGGGCAAACGACAGCTAAAAGATTGTTGGAGTTTCAAGTCAAGCGCGGTATAACTCCCGAATCAGTACTAAAGATCGCAACTTCCTACCTCGGATATAAAGAATCTCCTCCTGGTAGCAATCGGACAAAGTTCGGCGAATGGTATGGAATGGATGGACAGCCTTGGTGCGCCCAATTTGTAAGTTACTGTTTCTATATCGCTGGATTGCCTTTACCTGCTACTACTTCTAAAGGATTTGCTTACTGTCCTTATGGTGTAAATTGGTTTAAGCAACTGAAGCGATTTTATACTACTCCTGCGGTAGGAGACGTTGTATTTTTCGATTGGGGTAAAGATGGTGTCAGCGATCACGTTGGAATTGTAGAAGCAGTAAACCTTGATGGGACTGTAACCACGATAGAAGGAAATACGAGCGCGAGCAACAATTCTAATGGTGGAGAAGTACAGCGCCGCAAGCGATCGCTATCCCAGATTCAAGGGTTTGGCAGACCGAGCTATAAATAATGTTTATGATTCTGCATCCTTTATGCAACAGAGGTTACAGAGGTTACTAAAACCGCCATTATCGCAACCAAGTAATATTATCCTTACTGTCTGGTAGACTATCCAGCGTATAAACTGGCAGACGGTAGGGATGGAAATAGATAAAGTATCGATTACTAAGTTAGAAAAGCGTTACAGCATTGCTAAATCGGTATTGTACGATCGGATGAACGCGCTCGGTATCAAACCTGAGAAGATAGGCAATCGCTCCTATTTAAGCGGAGAGCAGTTGCAATTACTCGATGAATTGCAAGAGCATATGAAATCTGGTGGTAGTTTGGCAATGTTTGCAGATCGAATAAGCAAGCAGACAGCCGAACAATCAAACATGATGGTAGCCGGACAGACTACCGAACAATCTACCGAACAATCTGCCTTACTAAGAATCGTAACTGCGTCTTTGTTAGATCGACAACCTGCACCTACTACGCTAGATCCATTTGAAAATCGCCGTAAGCTTAAAGAAATAGCAGAGGAAGGATGGCATATCTCTACATCAGAATTGCTACCTCTACTCGGATTGAAATCGATTCCACCCCTTGACGACCACAACCGATTTACGCGCATGGGATTTGTATTTTGGAAGGTAGGCAAAGTAGGTAGAGAGTACGAATGGCGGATAACTAAAGTTCAGTCCTAGATTTCTGCGTTTGTGCTACCAACTTCTCTACAGTTTCGATTAACTCGATAATCGCTTGTGATTGCAGCGTCGTTACTGTTAATAACTGCTGCGCTACTTTTTGTTGAGTTAAGGTCGCTTGTGCTATTTGTCCTGCAATCTGTTGCAATTGAGTGTAGTTATCCGCGTTCATGCCAAGATATCATTACGGCAGTACTTTTGTATTATCGCGCTATGGCAGCAGTTAAAACCATCAAAATAGATAAGTTGCAACCGGACACGAACAATGCAAACGCTCATACTCAAAGAGGTATGGGAGTTTTAGAGAAATCGTTGCAGAATTATGGAGCTGGCAGATCGATACTTATCGATCGCAATAATCGGATTATTGCTGGTAATGCTACTACTGAGATAGCTTATTCAATTGGGTTAGAAGATGTATTAGTAGTAGAGACGCGAGGAGAGCAGCTCGTAGCAGTTAAAAGATTAGACCTGGATCTAGACGATCCAAAAGCGCGTCAACTAGCTTTGAGCGATAATCGTGTAGGAGAATTAAACCTCAGTTGGGATGTCGAGCAATTAGTAGCAGATTTCAATCTACTCTCCTCCACTAACTTATGGAATGAGAAAGAATTGCAACTCATCCAAGATGGAGCAGATTTATTGCAATTTGAAGCGATCGCAGCAGGAGAAGCAGTAGCAAAAGAGGAAATATCAACCTCTACTGCGACAGAGACAACTAAAGATGAATCGGGATTGTTACCCTTCCACGTCCTACTAAGCCAGCAGCAGCGAGAGCGATTGTTTACCGCAATATCTGAAGCTAAGAGCAAGCATGGGTTAGAGACGACAGCAGAAGCGTTAGATGTCATCGTACAGGAGTATTTAGGATGAAAAGCGATTTTGCAGATTATACAAATGTCAGATTTGAAACTGAAATTGAGACTAGAATTGCTCACGAACTGACTCAAAAGTTAGTTGAAAATCAATTGAAAATTATTGAGAAAGCGCAAAATCTAGTTTTATCAGATATAAATTCAACCAAAATATCTATAGTAACCGAAGCGATAGAAGGATTAGAAATATTGCTGTCAGGATTAAAAGCTGGGGATTTTGTCATAGTAGCCAAGCCATGAATAAATCATTCATTTCTTACGAATTGGAACACAAAAAGCTTGTCGATCTGAGCGATGATGAATTCCCGACTAAATTGCGGATGTGGAATGGCAAGGAAGTATCGCTTAACCTACCTTGGTCGGAATATTTTACTCACTTCGGATATGTTTACGAAGGGGTAATTAGATTGCATAACTCCTGCGGGGATAGTTACGAATTACGAGCAGGAATGTATTTCAGTTTGCCAGGAGGAGGAATTATCTGGGGAGATGGAAGCGGTATCGTAGTTACTCATCTGGAGTACAAAGGAATGTTTAGCATCGGTGGACCAGTAGAGGAGACGGGCAGGTTGCGCTATGTCTCAGGATGTACTGATAGTTTACTGATTCCGCCAGTCATGAAGGGCGATCCGTGTTTTAACGCGCTGTACTTTCCTCCACATATCGAGCAAGTACCCCACACACACCCAAGTATAAGAGTAGGTATGGTAGTCAGTGGTGAAGGGCAATGTGTTATGCCAGAAGGAGTAACGAACCTAGAACCAGGTCAGGCTTTTGTCATTCCTGCTAATCAGTTGCACTCATTCTGGACGCTAGAGCAACCGCTCGTAGTTGTCGCGTTTCATCCTGATTCTGACTATGGTCCTACTCATGAAGACCACCCGATGCTAAACAAAACAATAGTAGATGGGGTGTCAGCTGCAAAACTGGAGAGAGTACGCACCCATGCCAGTTAAGCAGCATATCGATAAATCAGTCTACGAGATGTCATTGGAGCGAATTCATTTACTCTACGACCGCTTCGATACAGTTGTCGTCTCCTTTAGCGGCGGGAAGGATTCTACAGTATGCTTTAACTTAGCTTTACAAGTAGCAACCGAACGCAACCGGCTACCTCTAGATGTCTGTTTTATTGATGAGGAGTGCTTGACTCCTGAGACTGAGGAGTATTTAGAGCGAGTGAGATCGCGTCAGGATGTCAGATTTGCTTGGGTGTGCGTACCAGTCAAACACCGTAATGCTTGCTCTAGGACTCAACCCTATTGGTATCCCTGGCATCCCGACGAGCGATCTTTATGGGTGCGGCAGCTACCAGCAGGGGCGATTACCAGTATT
The DNA here is from genome assembly GCF_051657925.1 of Chroococcidiopsis sp. Classification (NCBI taxonomy): domain Bacteria; kingdom Bacillati; phylum Cyanobacteriota; class Cyanophyceae; order Chroococcidiopsidales; family Chroococcidiopsidaceae; genus Chroococcidiopsis; species Chroococcidiopsis sp. Next base: position 39,198 of record NZ_JBOFLP010000058.1, on the reverse strand, counting down.
CCAGGATTTCAGGTAGGGATGAATGTCCCCGATATCATGGCGCTGCTCTATCCCCCTAAGAACGGCAATGTTGCTTGTATTCGAGGTATTCGGACTGCTGAGAGTATCAGGCGGTTGCAGTCAGTAACCAAGCGCGAAGTAGATAACTGGATTTGCCAGAATGCGACGGGGAAGTATGGAAACTACTACCCTTGCTCTCCGATTTACGATTGGAGCGTCTCAGACGTGTGGGTTGCACCGCAGCAGTTTCTCTGGGATTACAACCGCCATTACGATATTCAAGCGATGGCAGGAATATCTAAGAACCTGCAACGGGTAACGCCGCCATTCGGAGAGGAACCGCTGAATGGATTGTGGCAGTTTGCAACTTGCTGGCCGGAGCTATGGGAGCGGATGCTACTGCGAGTTGATGGAGTAGCAACCGCTTGGAGGTATGCACTGACTGATTTGTACGGTACTTCCCCCAAGGAACCGCCGCCAGGAATGAGCTATCGCGATTGGTGTTACTCGCTCATCGAGCTATACGAACCGGAGGATAAGGCGCAGATAGCAGCTAGCGTTACGCAAATGATTAAACTGCATCGCTCCAAGACTAAACGCTCAATTCCCGAAACTGAAGCAGATCCAGTTAGCGGGTTGAGTTGGAAGTGGCTTGCTAAGTGTATTAACCAGGGAGATTTGAAAGGGAGGAAAGCAGGGCAGCTATTAAAACACGCACAAGTTCGATGCGACAAGCTAGGAATAACTTATGAGGAGGCGCTGAAGCTAGATGATAACGGATTATAAGGATGCTCCTCCTGCAACAGTAGGACTCGTATTTCGAGAAGGATTGCGCGCTGCAATTATAAATCAACTTCAAGAACGTAAAGCTATCGTTAACGGCAATACCGTAAACATTTCAAGTTTTGGCACTTCTTTGAGCTTTCTTATCTACTTCGATGCCGAACAGGAAGAGAATTGCTTGGAATTTACAGATAGAGACGTATTAAGCAAGTATCTCAATCGGCGCGAAGATCCTCAAGCTTGGATGATGGTTTTACTTGGATTTCTAGAGAAACGTTACAAAGCTGCTTCGTGCAATCCTTCCTAATATGACTAAACTAGCGATCGCTAATACATACAATCAACCAATCGCTCAAGTACATTGGCTTGATCGCGATTTACTCGATCCTAATAATTACAACCCAAATACTGTATTTGCTCCAGAATTAGAACTACTCAAAACATCCATACTTGAAGATGGCTGGACGCAACCGATTGTTACTCTACCTGAACAGAATGGTAGGTATCAAATCGTAGATGGATTTCATAGATGGAAAGTATCAGCTGATGATGAAGTGTATCGATTGACAAATGGATTCGTCCCTACAGTCCAGGTCAAACTAGATCCGGTACACCAGCAAATGTCTACAATTAGACATAATCGCGCCAGGGGTACTCATGGAGTGCTGAAGATGGCGAGTATAGTTAGGGAGATTCTAGCAGCCGGAGTAAGCGAGAAAGAGCTGATACAGCGATTGGGAATGGAGCGAGAGGAAGTAGTTAGGTTGAATAACCGCGCGGGAATGCCAGAGCAAGCAGGAAAACAGGAGTTTGGGAAAGCATGGATACCGAAATCTAATCGTTAACGCCGTTTGAATCTCAGTTTTTTCATAGAAATACAGTTAATCTCCTGTGTCTCAATTACAGGATAGTTAGAAGATGTTAAATCCACGAAATTCTCCTGCGACTCCAGCCCAGGATAAACGTTAGATGTTATATCGGTCATCTTGAAACCTATTTGTTTTTTATTCCGCTCTCCATCATACATTAATCCTCCATATTCTTCTACTTTTCGCTTCCAAAAGACAATAATAGAACAATAACGTAAATATTTTTTAATAATTCGTTCTTCGTGCAGTTGAGAAATTATTTCACCAAGAGATCTACGATAAGCGATTATCCAAGCAGCACGAATTAAGCGATTAAGTTTTTCGTCTTCAACCTCAGTGTCTATTTGTTTATAATCTAACTTTGTTAAATCCAAATACTTTACAAGTAATTCTCCTGCATCTTGTGGATATGGATTGGGAGTAGGAGGATAACGCAACCACCTATCAAGATGTAATAGCGGATCGCCGCAATTTATACGTATACCTTCACGTTCATGTCTCCTAATATCAGAAAGTGACATTTCGCGGAGATTTCCGCAATCGCATTGAAATCGCCAAGTCGGTTTTCTGGAAGAATCTTTCTTTCCTGTAAGTGCAATAGCTGTCAAGTTTCCAAATTTTTGCCCAGATATATTTTGAGGACGACGTTTATTATCTATCAATCCTAATCTTCTAGCACATCCACAAGATGCTCGCTGATAAGAAAAACGGTCAAAATTTCCTCTAGGACGTTCAATTATAGTTCCGCAATCACATTGCAAGAGCCATAATTGCCTATTCCTTCCATCAGATGTACGCCGCCATTCTCCCTTACCTAAAACGGTCAGCATACCGAATCTCTGCTTAGTACAATCAGGTTTTGCTTTCATCTTTTCAAGCAAAACCTCCACCATTTTTTACCCTCATTAATATCCCACTCTATAGCTATTTTTCCGTTGTCAAAAGCTATTTTGTACTTATCAGGATATCCAGCATACAACTTCACAAAATCAGCTTGAACCCATTCTGGACAATCTAACGTTTTTTCAGCATAGTTAAAAGTCATAATCTACAAAATCTTCTATCTCAGAACAAAAATGTAAACCAAAAAAACTAACCCCACCAGGAACGAAGCTCATAATTGCTAGCGTTAGAGTTAACACAAATAAGCTATGATTAAAAGTTTTCTCATCTTTGGGATAGAGGATGAATTCATCTGCTCTCAAGATTAAGTGCATTGGATAATTGGGATTTTCATCTTCGCACTGTAACCAACAGCGTTCCTCATTACTCACACCGCCTCTATCTTTAATGTGCGTAATAAATTGAGGAACGTTGTGAGCAAGAAGACGTTGCATTTGATGAAACCAAAGTTGTTGCCGATCCAAATAAGTGACTCCAAATATCTTAAATAGTATATTAGTACTAAATCACTTTATTTATTAATGCTCCTCCACCACGACCCACACTCTCTACACGTTTACACGTCTGCTGGTCGGCTTTATCGAATTGGTGATCGCTTTTACCCAGGAGTCGGTACGATTCAGGATGCGACCAACCCAGAACAGACGAAGAAGTGGGAAGAGTGGCGCAAGATTCCTGAGAATGCTGCTAAATCCAAAGCTGCTTGCGATCGCGGTACGCTGTTTCATCAAGCGATGGAGTTTGAGATAATGGGGTCGCTATGGATAGAATTCAGCGTATATCCAGACACGTTTGCTGCAATCTCTTCCTATATCAAATCAGTAGAATCAGTTTTACCTAAAATTACCAATCCGCAGCTAGTTGAATCCGCTATCTGGCACGATGTAGGATGCTACGCCGGAACTGTCGATTTAGTAGCAGAGTATGAAGGAGAACTCAGCATTATCGATTGGAAAACATCGGAGCGACCTAAAGATGGAGTCGGCGATCGCTATCCTCTACAACTTGCTGCTTACTGCGGCGCGATTAACCGGATGTATGGAACGAAGATAAAGCAAGGGGTAATCATTGCTGCTAATGCTGAAAGTGAATGCCAGGTATTTAAGTTTAACCTGAGTAGTTTCTGGCGGATGTGGATCGAGAAAGTTAAACAGTATTGGCGAACAAAAACACCTGACTCGTTTGCCGAGCAGGTGCTAGAGGGATTGAGAGGAAAGTATTAGTTATTGTTCTACCAAACTATCAATAACGCTACCTAGCTCGTCACAATAGACATCCGATACTTCTTGCTTTACTTTCCATTCTAGTTTTTTAATAGTTGCTAACTGCACTGTATAAGTATCTAAAATTCCATCGTATTTAACATATACGTAACCTTTAAACTTAGCACCATTAACTTTAAATTTTAATCCATCTCCCATGTCTACATATTCTCTCGCCCCCCAGCAAAACATCTCAGTTTTTGCTGTCGCTCTTAGCTGTTCGTAAATCGTTTGTCCTACTGTCATTACCTTACATCTTTTATTTGGTAGTCAGACAGTTTAGAGACGTGTCTAGGTCACTTAATTAAGCTACTTGATTAACGTATTCTTTAACGTTTTTCAGCGTTCCGATTGTATGAGTTAAATATTTCTTTCCAGCTACCGTAACAACGTAGTGGCAAGCTTTGCTGTGGTATTTAGCAGTTGCTACAACTTCGTCATTCTCGTTTACAAACTTTACTGATTTGAACTCTTGACCGATTTGCTTTAACATTGTTTTATCTCCTTTCGCTCTCATATTACTATAATAAACTCATTCCAAGAAAAGTAGGTAAAGCAAGTATAAATCTTTTGCTTTAAAATCTTTATCGGCGCTTTACCTACTTACATTCAGTTGAGTTGATAATAGTATGTAGAAGCAAAAGAGTTAAACAAATGACTATTTTAATTGAACTTACTAGCTGTGGAGATTTTGAACATTTTACCGTACAGCAAGAGACAGAGAAAGCATGGAAGATTAACGGTCAATGGTTTCCCAAAAGCGGATTTACTGAAGATGTTAGCGAATGGGTAAACTCAATCGATAAAGTTACAGTTATGAGAAACGTATCTTACAGAATTAAACCCTGGCTCTACAAGAAGTTAGACAACCGACAGCAGAAAGCTCTCGGATTGTTAATGTAAATGACAAAACCATCTTACAAAGGTGGTTTTTTATTCTCTATTTGGATCGTCCAGGGGAGCTATAAAAAATATACCCCAAGGATAAATTCTTTCAGCTTTACATTTGGGACACTCAAAGTAAGGACGATCGCCATAGGTAGGATGATTAACGATAGATTGAATGCATTGCGATTTACAGCGAGAGCAGTTCTTTAGATGTTTCATCTGTCGATACCTTCCTGCAACTTTTACACTGATAGCGTTGCCGACCTTTGCGATCGCTCCCTAGCTTGCGTGTCTCTCCCTCGCAATGAGGGCACGTAGGAGAATCGCTTTTAGGTCTGCCAACTGATAGCGCACCATCGACAAATTGATAACCGCAATCTTTGCAGAGTAGAGCTGGCTTACCTCTACGGATACCAGCTTTGACGACGTGAGTTGAATTACATTTAGGACAGTTCATATTAGAGTTAATCTCCGTCAAATGACGGAGAGATTAATTTATTTACTTAAAACGTTAGAAACTAGAACGGTAACAGTAGCACTTCCTATTAAAGCGAAAGCGAGATTGACAACTTGACCCATAGCATTTTTATAAATTTCTACTTTGTCATTTACATCTTTCATCTCTGTTCTTAATTCTTCAAAGTCAACTCTTAGCTGTTCTACTTCTGACAAATTACTTTCCATGAAAGTACCCCCATAATACTGCTACATTCATAATTACAATCAGAATCCAAGATAACCAAATCATTATCTGTATTCTGTCAACCATAGTTTTACCTCCTTAACTCATACTACTATTCTACACTCAGCTTAATGCAAATAGGTAAAGCTAGGGTAAACTCTACTTATTTAGCTGCTATCAATCTTTGCCGAATCATTACATAAACAAAATTAAGCTCTTGATAAAATTATTTTATAACATTAGATATTTGGTAGTATGAATGATTTTGACACTTCTAAATTTGTATTAGCGGTAATTTGTAAGCGCAATTACGATTGGAATCAAACAAGACAAAGCTTACGCTACACATCTACTCGTCAATGTGTTGAATGCCAAAAAGCTTGGGGTAAAGAATATAGACCAAGATACTATGCAGAGAATCAAGATAGATTGCAACGCAAAGCTAGAGAATACCATTGGGAGAATAGAGATAAACGATTAGAGCAAATGGCAGAGTATAGTAAAACAGAATCTGCAAAAGCTAGCAAAATTAAACACAGAGAGCAGAACAAAGATTCTTTAAATGCTAAGACGAGAAAATGGAGAGAGCGCAATGCTGAACACGTATCAAGTTATAATCAAAAGCATTACCAAGAAAATTTAGAGTATCACAAGCAACGAAGTCAAAAGTACCGTCAAGACAACCAAGATAAAATATCTACTTACGAGAAAAATCGGCGGCAGCAGAATCGAGATTTCTTTATTTCCATTAACAGAGTTTACCGTCAGACAGAACACGGTAAATTAGTTCGCTTGCTTAACGAACAGCAACGCAAAGCTCGGAAGTGCAATGCTTATATTCCTTATACTGCAAACGACATTAAAGCTAGGTTTAATCAGTTTGAGTACAAATGTGCTTATTGCGGAAAACAGGAATCATTAACAATTGACCATGTAATAGCTATCAGTAAAGATGGTAAAGATTGTATTTCTAACATAATCCCTGCCTGTCTTAGCTGTAACTCTAGTAAGTACAACAGGGAAGTTTATACTTGGTATGCCCAACAATCTTTCTTTGATGAAAAACGCTGGGCAAAAATTCAAGAACTGCTATTTGATGAAGTATAAAGCTTGTTTAGCGCGAGTATATGCAACATACTGGAGGTTGGCTTCCTGCGTCCTTTCCCATTCTTGCTGATTTTGCCACTTTAAAGGTAGTTTGTCAGGTTGCAGTATGAATACTCGATCATTCTCTAAACCTTTGCATCGATGTACCGTAGAGAGCATGACAGAAGCTCTACCATCACTAAATAGAGATTCGATTTCTCTGCACAATTCCTCTACTGAATTAACCTCAAAAGCTTCAAAGCAAACCTCAATTCCTTGAATGCGATCGCGTAACGATTCAATTTGAGATTGAGCGTTTTTCTTCTGCTCTAATTTCGCTACTTTCTTTTCCTCGTACTCTTTTAGAAAAATGCCGAAGTCGTCAAAGGTAAAATCAGGATGCTTTGCTACTTCTTTGACAATTGTAGTTAAACTTTTACCGATATCTCTACCTCTTACCCGTGCTGGTATCCTCTTAGCGATCAGCTCGATGCAGAGTTTAATGACGGGAGCAGTGCATCTGCTAATAACTAAATCCCCTTCTTGGATACGATCGCTTACTTTATTGCGCTTAATTTCCTCAATAATTCCTTCTGGTGCGTTCTCTCTCGCAACGATTGTCGGAACGATAGTTTGAGCGAGTTTGATGTGAGAGCTAGGGCAGCGATAGCAAATCGAGAGTGGTAGTACAGTTGCATTGGTGCGCTTAATGATTTGCTGAATGCTCTCGCTCGATGCTCCAGCGAAGCCAAAAATCGCTTGACTCTCATCTCCGACAAATAGCATCCGACCTCCAGGCGATCGCAACTTGAGAACTAAATCGAGTTGAGCTGGGGATAAATCTTGCGCTTCATCACACATAACCCACTGAACTTGTTTAGGAATTAGCCCCCAAGCATGAGGTAGGTAGAGCATATCGTCATAATCGATAACTCCTCTATTTCCTGCTAACCTATCTCCTTCCCTCAGCATCCCCAGCAAGGGACGGTAGAGCAGATCGAGAGTAAAATCATTCTCTAGCACGCTGTAGTGGTAGCAGGTTTCTTCTACAGCTGCGCGATCGCTTACATCAGTCAAGGTAACGCGGATAAAGTGAGCGAGTTGCTTGAGTTGGGATGCAACAGCAGCAACAGTTGGCGGTTCGTCTGGTTCGGGAATGTCTTCATCCTCTAGCTTCTGTTGATTCCACATCTGCAAATCTTGGATGTAGCGATATCTCAATCCTTCTGCTATTTCTTCAGCATAGAGTTTAGCCAACTCTAAGTATTTATTCTCATCTAACACGACTCTACCTAAATGCGATCGCAAAGTAGTGTGACCGATGCTATGGATGGTTTTACAAATCATATTGCTGACTCGTTTGGATAGCTCATCGGCGATATGCTTGTTAAATGCGAGAAATATCGCGCTATCGGTATAGAGGAGTTTGGATGCTTCTACTAGCGTCGAGGTTTTACCCGATCCAGCTGCTGCTTTTACTACTGCATCTCCTCGCCCTTCTTTGATCCAATTGAATATCGCTTGCTGGTAGTGGCTAGGGGTAAATGTTTTCTGTAATATTTGCATATAATTAACCTCGCAAACTTTCCCAATACCCTATTTGGCTTAACTTAGAAATTGCCTCTTCAACAGAAATTCTTTCTAGTTCGCTAACAACCAAAGCTTGCTTATATCGCTGCATTAAAATGTAAAAAGCTTTGCCAAACGGTAAATTGTGCTGTTCTGCTACTTTCATAACTTCGGCATGAATGGCTAACTGTATTTCTATTGGCACATCTGGTAGAATTTCCATTTCTCTAATTCCAACTATCGATTAATTCTTCTGCTGCGAATTCAGCTTGGTCTAAACTTGGGTATGGATAACTACTTACTATGTTCTTCTGATTTGGCATTTCAATCGTTGTCTCATACCAGAAAGTCTTCTGTTGAAAATCAGTATTAAGCAAAATATTAATCCAAAATCCTTTGTATTGGTATCGCTTGCTGTGTTGAGCTGCTCTACATTTAAAATTCATATTGATGCGAGTAATAGTTTGAATAAAGCAGTTTTAAATCTTACTCAGGACACTAAGTTAAGCTGCTGCAACCTCGTGAAATCTACCTCCTACTTGCCAGTTCTTAAAGTATTCATTCAATGAACCGCAAGCTAATGTAGAGAGCGTAGCGTAGATATGTTTGCAACACCTTGTAGATTTCATTACCCGCCATAAGTAAGGATGCTGAGGTAAATATTCAGCCATTTCTTGAAAATCTTTACACGAGCAGGTAACTAAATCTGGAGTGGCGATAACTAAATATCCTGCTTCTGTAATATCTCTGCTATTAACTACATTGAATTGTGCGGGGTTACTACGCTGCGTTACTACATACTCGCTAGCTCTTTCTTTTCTCACTCCCATCGCTAGCTTAAGAAATGCTCTAACTGATACGAATAACGAGCAGATGCCTTTAACCGTGCGGTACTTTACCCACACACAGCAAGTCATAACCTTAACTTCCATCACTTTTAAAACTTCAATACCTTGAGCAACTAAGATTGCTAGAGCGCGGGAAGCTGTATAAACGTATTTCAAAATCCCTTTCATTTGAATATCCTTTTATCTGGTATATCATTATTATACTAACCCGTTAGTTTATTGTCAACAGGTTAGAACTAATTGGTTAGAATGTTTTGACAAAAAGAAAGCTCTCACGATAGAGAGCTAACAGAGTATGGAGTTAAGTAGTTTTGTTATGCGACTAAAGTATTTGCTTCGCTGTAGATGCTCTTAACAGCTTTGTACAGCTCCTCTAAGGTGCAATCGTATAGCTGACAGAGCTTGACAAATTGATCTATCCGCAACTTAGGAATCGTTTTGCCTTGCTCCCAGTTACGAACCGTACTCATAGCAATATCCAACTCAACAGCGACCTGTTCGGCTTTTAATCCGCTTTTCTTCCTTAACTCCATCATGGGACTACGCATATACAACAGATTCTTGACTCTTTTATCCATAGGTTAACACTAAACGGTTAGAACTACCAGTATTATACACTAATCGAGTAGCTCTAACTAATTAGAACTAATCTGTTGACAAATAGCTAACCAGTTAGTATATTAGATATATAAGCAAACGAGACAGCACCTAGAAAACCAAATAGCCAATTCAACCGCCCTGGTTGGGGGTACGCAAGGGGAGAGTGGCAGTAGAGCAAAAGAAAAACCCCGCCCTTGCAACAGACGGGATACCAAATAAAAGGATGTAACTAGTATGACATACGTAACAGAAGCAACAGTAGACGAGATTCCAACTTTGATTTCGTTTTTAGCGGTAGGAGGAATTCAAACCTATCGCTACTTCGTACAGCTAATAACGGTAGCGCAAACGATAGACGATGATTTCTACCAAGTACCTGTAGATCATAAAGTGCTTGATGTGGTGGTAGTTGAGCAAGGTGCGAAAGCGATTGAAGAGTTACTAGAAGAGAAAGGATATCTTAAGGGTTGGAAAATAGTTTGCTTTTGGCAACCTGAAGAATGCGATTGTTTTTAAGTTAACAAGGGTGGATGGTTGATAAAGGGGTGAATGCGATTCACCCCAACAACCGTTTCTATCCACCTCTATTTTATTAGGAATAGAGCAATGAGTGAAATAAACGAAATACGATTTCTATCCAGCATTCCGAAACGTGGTGATTATTATGTTGTATCCGAATACAAGGATGAAAAAGTTTTCTGGTACGCTGCTAAAGGATGGATGGGGATAACACCAATCGAAAGCTTTGTTGAATATGTAAAACGAGGACAATGTAAAACTGTTGTGATTACAGACAAAAATGCGATCAAACCAGTAAAGCTTTCATTCATTAGGAACAATCATGACAACTAAATATGCATTAGAAATGTCGACAAACAACGGGATGAATTGGCAACTAGTAGCGATATTCGATGAGTATTTTGCTGCTACGAGAGCGCAATCCCAGTTCATGTTCAACTATCCTGCAACTGCAATATTCCAAGTTAGGTACATTTACGTATGAGAACTAAAAACATATCCGTTACCTATGGTAGGAAGTTTAACTTAGGTAACTACGAATCGTTAGAGTTATCAATTCAAATGTTTACTCAAGTTGATGAGGATGAAGACCCTGAAGCAGTAGCACAATTCTTATGGATGCAAGCGCGAGATAGCGTAAAATTGCAAGCAGAGCCGATACTTAAAAAAGCAAAAAATCGAGTTAACGTTAAATATAACGTTAACAGTTTTGAAGAACTATTACCCGATTTAGGAGATTGTTATGAGCGACAATAAAGCAGCATTGTTTCAAAAAATACTGGCAGTTCAAAAAGCATTAGAACCGTTAGAAAAATCTGGTAAGAACACTTTCCAAAATTATAAATACACGACTGCTGGCGACGTACTCTTACCAGCTCAAGCAGCTTGTAACGAGCATGGATTAGTTATTATTGCAGATGTCATCGAGAGCAAAATAGAACCAGGAAAAGCAAGCTGTATCGTACAACTTACAGTTATCGATACAGAAACGGGAGAATCACATTCGATTACTGCTCCTGGATACGCTGAGGATTTTAGCTGGAAAGAAGGTAGACCGACAGGAGATAAAGCGATTTACAAAGCGACAACGGGAGCGACAAAATACGCGGTTCGCTCGTTTTTCCTCCTACCATCGGAAGACGATCCAGAAAAAGTTCCTAAATCCGTTCCTCAAAATCTAAACTTACTGAAAGCTAGCGATGCCGAGTTAAAGCGTTTAGGTTGGGGTAACGAGAAAGGTAAATTGTTTTTACAGGAAAAATTTGGTAAGTATAGCCGCTCTCAACTTACTGAAATTGAATTGCAGCAATTTATTGCACATTTAAAAGCTTTACCTACTCCAGTAGTACAAAACGCTCAGAGCTAGTTATCTTTACAAGCGTGTTTTTCCACAATGTAATCAATAATCATTTTGGCTAAACGCGCTACTTCTGTTTGAGGTAGCTGTCGCACAGTTAGCATGATATCTTCAGCTATCCAGTACTTTTGTTCTGTCTCGATTAGGTCTTCCTCTTGCATTGCGATCGCTTGCAACTGACGAACCGTGAACCCAGTATGAGGTGCTAGCTTTTCTAAAGTCGAGTATTCTGGCATTTTAGAATCTTCGATTTCAATCCTGCGAATGACTCCATGACTAATACCTGTAATTCTCTCAAATTCTCGATAGCTCGAATTGCCCCTCGCTTGTCTGCAAATCTTTGCTAGCTTCTTTAATCCGTTAAACGTATATCCTCTACCATTGATGCTCATGTTACTATAGTCGTTACATTTGATACAACATAAGTAACATGAGTTACGCTACTTGTCGATAGTAATTACTACAGACGTATATCTATCTCTAGAGAGATTACAAAGCTAAGGTAGCTCAGAACCTTTTTGTTCCGCCGCCGCTGCCGCAGAGTCGATAATTTTAGCAACGACTAACCAAGCTGCATCATCTGTTTGCTGATCTTCAGCTTCCTTATGAGCATAATTACTTAAAGCTCTTAAAATTTCGCTAAATCGGCATTTTTGCTGTTCTAGCGTTCGCGTCCAAACTTCAATCATTCCAAGTAAAATCGAGCGATGATAGTAGTTTGTTATACCTTCCGCAACTTGCAAATCTATAGTAGCCGAACGACGCTCTAATTGAGTTGAATCCAGTTTTTCTGCTGCTGTAGCTAATAAAGAACTAACTAGTTTCCAGTTGGGATTTTCAGTTTCTTTATTACTTTCAATCTCAGCATATTCAGCTAGAGCTACTAGCACATCGCTGAAATACAGATTTTGATGGTTCTTAACGAACCGGATGGTTTCGCGAATCATATTGAGTAGAGTCAGTTCTTTCGCATACTCCGCCATTCGTTGCAAGACTTCTGAATATTCCATTCTGTAACTTTCTCCTCTACACCCTAAACTGAGATCTTGATTCAACCGTAAAAACACGGATTTTTCCTCAAGTACTAATTTTACTTTTACGTAATTTTACGTTTTTCTTTACTGTATTTACAGTAGTAACGTTTGTATCTAGAATAAATACAAAATATTTTACCGAGATTAGCGATGGAAAATTCTCAGCTCCAAAGAGGAACTCCTACATTTATCCGTATTGATAGTGGATTGCGGCATAAATTGAGACATCAAGCGTTTGCTCAAAATACTACGCAATACGATTTACTAAACAAAATCGTAGCTGAATGGTTAAATTCTCAAGCACAAATGGCAATACAGTAGGAATTGCAAATGAGGAATTTTTTGAAACAAGAAAATGCTAGATTGTTGCAACAAATTGAAATATTACAGAATTGTAATGATGCAAAGAATTTAGAAATTGAGCGATTGCGACAACGGATTAGAGAATTAGAGCAACATCTGAACCCATCTGCTGTATAGGAGGAATATGGAAGCGATTCTGTATCAAGGGCAATTTGCAGCATGGTGCAAAGGTGGATGCGGTAGGTTTAGAAAACCGCATTGTTATGTAGAAAACTCGCCAATTTGCTGTATGTGTGCTCGTTCGATGGAGTTGGAGTTAGTAACACAGCCTAAGTTTAAACGGCGTAACAACGTCATGACTGTTGGTTCTGGTAATTCCCTTAAAAACCGAGAAATGCGAGTAGCCGATCGTTTACTCAAATTACTAGTTCAACCGCAGCGATCAAGCGATTTAGCGCAAACTTTAGGATGTAACTCTCAACATTTAACGGCAGTAGCGCGAAACTTAATTGAGGAAGGAAAAATTATTGCAGCAAGGGAGCAATCGAAAAATCCTAAACTGTGGTACGCATTACCGGAACAGCGAGAACAGCTCATTCAACTTACAACCAATGGCAAATCGAACTACTAGGAGAGCGTATGATTTCAAGCAAATGGCGCGAGATGCTTGGAGCGAATGGGAGTGGCTCGATGTTGCTAGCCATGAAAAAGCTCCTCACGATCTACTCAAAGCTTGTTTGAATAACGTTTATTCGGTGCAATTTTTCCAAAAATACACTGCTTGGGGAATCATCAACCATCTGATGGTACGCCGTCACGATGCAAAACCGATCCGCTCCTGGTCGGATATGCAAAGGATTAAAAACGAGCTAATCGGGAGCGATCGCGTAGGAGTTGAAGTTTACCCTTCTGTTACTGACGTAGTAGATGATGCCAATATCTACCACCTTTGGGTTCTACCTGCTGGATATACTTTACCCTTTGGATTGCATTTATGACACTGACTCACGTTTCTGAAATTGTCTCGCCTCAAGAGCAAGCAAAAATTCTCAGCGCTTGTCCTGCCGCTCACACGCTCGAAGGTATATCGGTTGAGGATATCGAAGCAATCTTACAATGGGCTGAGACAACTAGGTTAGCTAATCTCTGCTTGGATATGGCGATCGCAGGACAGCTCAATATTATTTTGATTAACGGCGAACCTTGTTTTAGTACGGCTGAAGATGTTAAAGCAGCATGAGCGAGAAGTAACTGTAATTGCTCCCAACGGCAATACCCCATCCTTACCGATGGGGTGGACGGTGATGGGTGAGGATAAAGAAGGAGAGCGAGCTATCTTTTACCATGAAGAACTGGAGCGGATTAGCTAGCTTGAAGTTCTGCATCAAATTTTAATGTTTGATCTAAACTCTTTCTTATTACCTCTGAAACCGCAATATCAAGCCTTTCCGCTTCTGCTTTTAAGCGTTCTAGCTCTTTATCAGTTAATCTGACCCTAACCACATTTTCTCTTGCCATGACCGTAGGACAAATAGGCTACAATAGAATTATACTTTAGAAAAGCTACCTGATCTGCGTCAACAGATCAGGAGTTACACAATTAACATACGTTATATCTATGATACCCAATGTAGATCGATTGGAGTACGGTGCGCCGCATAATACAGAAGCGGAAATCGCGCTGATCGGAGCTTTACTATTTGATACAGCAGCATTCGCGCAAATTGGCGATTTAGAACCAGAGCATTTCTACCACAACAACCATCAGCTGATATTTACCGCGATTAAGGATCTAGCAGCGCGATCGCAACCAACCGATTTGGTTTTCGTGACAAATTACCTGCGAGAGAAGACTTGGTTAAAGACGGTTGGAGGGAAAACAGCATTAGCTAAAATCTGCCAACAATGCGTAACATCGATAAACGTTGCAGCATATGCAGTAGAAATCAAAGCTCATTGGGAGCGGCGGGAGTTAATACGACAGGGAGAGGAGTTAATTCAATCCGCAAGAGATGAGTTTAGAGCAGTAGCCGAACCTGTAAAGAAGTCAACAAAAGCTGCAAGGGCAACGTCTGTAAAGTTATCCTTTGAGCAGTTGCTCTCTAAAGTAGATGAGATGTTTGAGCTGTACGAAGATGACCCAGCTCGGTTTGAATACGAACTATGGCAGATGCATCTAGAGTCAGGGATGCCAGTGTCAAAGATTCGCGCTCTACATCGGCTACACAAGGAAGGAAAGAAGAAATTCAACCCGATTGACGTTACAGATTTCCTAGCTAATGGACCATCCGAGCGGGAATGGCTGATCGGTAGCTTGATTGGCAAAGGAACCACAATGGTATTAGTTGCTGATGGTGGAGTAGGTAAATCGCTTCTCGGATACGATATTTGTAAAGCGATCGCGACGGGACAGCATTGGAACGGATACCCAACGCAGCAAGGCAAAGTTTTAATCGTACAGACTGACGAACCAGAAATCGATACTAGGGAAAGATTGGATATCGCTCGATTTGGTGAGATTCCTAAAGGTACGGTAAGCATTATTAATGATTGGCAGTTTAGCCAAATTAAGCAATTAGAAAAATGGATTGAAAAAGAGCGTCCGGCTTTTGTCATGATTGACAGTTTGAGCAGCGCTAACCGTACGGCTGATGAAGATGAGAAAGATTCATCGTATGCTTATCCGCTCTACGATCTGCGTGATATAGCGAACTCGTATGGATGCTCAATTGTAGTGTTGCACCATGAGAACAAAGCAGGATTATCGAGAGGAACGACAGCAATCAAGAATGCTGTATCGGAGATGTGGCGATTACGGCGCGGTGAGAAAGTAGAAGCATTAACCCCGAATCAGCGCATCTTAGAAATTGTTAAAACTCGCTCTGTAGATTTCTCTGCTATAAAAATTGAGCTGAATGTAGAAGATTATAGCTGGCAGCACCAAGGAGAGTTTGGAGATTACACGCTGGATAAAGGTAAATTACCTCTATCCGCAAGGGTTTTGCAATACTTACAAAGCTCACGCGGAGTTAGATTTGAACCGGAGGAGCTAACCCATGAATTTGCTGGTAGTACTAGGGATGCAATTCGCATGGCGTTAGAGCGGATGCGGAAAAAAGGATTGGTACTTTCTGAAGAACGACTTAAGCATCGAGACAATGGAGCAGTTAGATACAAAGTTTATTACTGCCCTTTACTAAATCGTTCAGCAGATACTCAAATTCAAGCACCATCAGACATTGAGCTGCTGAACGCACCTCAAGAGCTGCTGAACGCATCCGAAATACCGTCTTCTAGCGTTCAGCGGCTAGACACTACACAGCAAGGGGATTCGAGAGCTGCTGAACAACAAAATTCGATAGATGCGATAAATGTTGAAACACTTCCTCCAGTTGGACAAAAAGTAACAATCTCATCCGGCTCTGAAAACATGGATGGTAAGGTAGCCATTGTTAAGGAATACTCTAATGAGCCAGATGGGATTTACTGTGCTGTCGTAATAGAAACTGAATGTGAATATAAAGGGTATAAACTTCATTACAAACCAGAACATTTGCTGTGGTAAAATATGATACTAGTACTTCTTATGTATGTATCAGTTTTTATCTCAATCGGACAGATATCGAATTCCAGAGCTAATGTATTCTGATGCATTAGCAGCAGAAATAGGAGGCAAGCGAGAGGTAGTATGCGGAGCTGGACGGATAGATGTTTTAACTAGTAAAGAAGTAATTGAAGTTAAGCGCATAGCTAATTACAAAGAAGCTGTAGGACAGGTTACGCTTTACGGAACGTACTATCCAAGCTTAGGCAAGAGAATTCATCTAATCGGACATCCTACATTAGAAGAAAAAGAGGATATTGAAATCGTTTGTAATCGAGCAGGAATAAGAGTTACATGGGACGAAATGAAAGTTGGAGTATCTGTATCCTTACCGAAGTTTTTAAAAGACCATATCGATCAAATTACTCTCCTTTACGAATTTTTAAAATGGTCTGCACCTAGAGCGTGGGAAATTTTTTATTTAGCATTAAAATTTAGACTTGCACCCGAACATTGTCAGCAATTATGTCATTCAATGTTAATTGAGAAAATGGTTGAAATAGCTCCTTTAAAACCTTGGGATGAAAGCCAATCTTTTTACATACCAATCTTAAAGGATGAAACTGTTAGATTTGGTAATGATGTAACTCGCTCTGAGATTTTTGAATCTTTTATGCGTAGTAGAAATAATTAAGTAATGCCATAATGCATGAATAGTTAACTTGTACTACTCATGCAGCAACTCGATTTATTCCCCGTGCCCGAACAGCCGCAGCCAAAGCAAAACCGATCCTTAAGGGTAGGCGATCGCATCCGCGTACCTACTTGGGGATGGCAAAAAGCAACCGTAATCGGATTGAAACCTGTTGTCGTAAGGTTTGATGGTAGAGAGGAGGAAACGCGCTTATCAGCTCAAAATGTTAAAGGTGTGGAGCTAATAGAAGATGCAAGCTAGCTTTACCTCTCCCTTGCCACCTACTTTAAACGAGCAAATCGACTATGCCCGTGGAAATCGCTACAAAAGTGCTGAAATTAAAAAGCGCTGGACGAACGCGATCGCGACCGAGTGCGGTGTTGCAAAACTTCCGTTTTTTCCTGGGCTAGTATGGCTGAGCTTTGAGTGGCAGGTAAAAACACACGCTAGAGATCCCGACAATATCGCTGCCAGTAGTAAATACTTACTCGATGGCATGGTAGCAGCAGGGGTAATAGCTAAGGACAACTTAACGATTATCCAATCTCCAATCATCCACCACTACGTTAAAGGAAGCGATCGCGTCATCGTCACGATTAGCGATACTTACATTTGTGGCGGCGGCGGAAAATCAAGCGGGTAAGCTGCCCGTTTGAAGTTCAACCCATACAGGAAATCTTTGTGAAATTGAAAAGTTCTGCCAGCCTGACAATCAGCTACGCAGTCACCATTAATTAACAAATCGCCATCGTTGTCGGCAATCGTCGTGATTCCGTTATCTGGGCTATTATTATTGCAAGCTTCTAAATCGTCCAATTTTGAAGAGGGACAAACCACCCACCACTTATCTCTTTCGTCGTATTGAGCTTGAGTAAAATTATGTTCGTTGCGCTGCCAACCTAAATAAATCTCTTGCTCGCTCTCGCTTAAATCTTCCATCGATCTGCCTGCTAAACTTACCAACAAATCGTCTAATTGTTCTATGACGCTTGACATTTTTTTGCTCGTTTCTAAGAAGTCAACTCATTCTTAGCTTTGAAATTTTAAAATGTCAAACTTGCCTGCCCAGTGCCGTTTGTAGTGCTTGAACTCTCTGGTAAAACAACAACATTTGTGCGTCAGTCATTAAGGAACTAAAGGCAACAAACGAAAATCTTTTTGTCAGGTGTCCGAAAGCAGTCCCATTAAGGTTATAAGCGGCAGCATATAGATCGAGCGTTCCCGTATTTACCGTAGTGCTAGCTGTGCTTGTCGCGATCGGAACGCCATTTTTATAGAGCCTTTGGTTATCGTTCGCAAATCTCGATCCTCCCCAGAATCCAGCAGTTGACGATTGCGTAACTGTAGCGTAAGTAGAATTGATACTGTGATTGAAAACATCTTGAGAGTTACTAGCTCCTCTACCCAAGAATGTTCCGTTACTCCCGCCTGCTCCCAAATACCAATTATTAGTACCACCTGTAATATTGCCTTCTCTCAAATAGAAAGCAACTGTAGGAGTTGCGCCAAGGTCATTAATCGCGATCCTTGAATTTAAGTATTTATTCGCCGCTCCAAGAATTCCTTGATTCTCTGAATAATTCCCACCTGAATATCCGAAATTAGAATAATTTAACTGCTTGCCTGGAATGTATTTCAACTTAACTAAAGCCGAATTTAATGAGTTTCCAGCAAATACTCCAACATCTAACAACAAATCCCAAATACCATCGATTTTACACTCTTTAACAAAGTTATCGACGGCTTTTAAGGAAGAAGTATTTATACTTCCTCCTACTTGAATAATTCTAGCTCTATAGTCTTGAGTTGCAGGTTGTAAAATCGAACGATTTGCTCGTTTGGTGTAGAGCGGACAAGGCATAGTTAATCTTGTAAGATTGCTAATTCGATAAAAAACTGTTCGCCGCTTGCAGGACCATACGCAGCCAAAGCTTGCAGAATTCCAAATAAAGAAGTGCCTCCATTAAGTTTGAAAGCGTATTGGTTGTTAGGAAAAGCGCCAATAAAAGAAACGCAGTCGGCTCCTTGGATAGGAGAAGTGAAGTCAATATATCCCAGCCGCACCGTTCGATCTGCCCACTGTTGAGCAAAGGTAGCATTGTCGTTGGGCACTCCAGGAACGCCCGCGTACAACCACAACCGGAAGGAAGCGTTTGTTAAGTTATTGTTATTCTTGGTCAATCGAGCGCCGACGACTACGCCGCTACCTGCGTCAATTCGAGCGCTAGACGCAAAGTTGATTGGCTGTGGCGTAGATGTAGAATTGGTAATAGCATCGTTTGCAGCATAAACTGTCGTGTCAGCAGGACGGGTTAACGTTGCTTGAACTAGCGTTGTTTTTCCACCGACAGAACCGATGAAATTTTCTCCAGATGCTATAGCATCGCCGCTACCGCCACCGCCGCCACCGCCGCTATTAACACCACGCTCGATCATCTCATCGACAATCGCTTTGGCTAACGCCTGCTCTCTGCTACTGTAATCTACTTGAAAAGGCATGTTTCACACTCCAAAATAATGTCCTCTACGGCGTATGGATTGCAATCGTTCTGGACGAATTTGAGTACTCGGTTGCGGCGGATCGGCAATTGCTACATCTATAGGAATTGGAAACTCATCTAACTTTCCTTCAGCTAATATCGCCGCCCAAATGTGTTTGCAGAATTTTCCTGGATCTACTCCAGCGTCGCTATTACTCCAATTCCTATCTACTTGCTCCGATAAAGATTGAGCGTTAGGATTTTTAGATGCGCGTTTGGTAAAATCTGGGCAGTTGCACGAATATGTATAATCAGTCATATTTCAATCTTGCTCTCTTATTTTCCAAGCATAAGTAATAACTACTGGTACTCCTACAGCATCGTAACCGACTACTCCTCCAGAAGCATTATATCTTGGTTGCAATCTTACAACCCGTTCGTCCCAATTTGTTAAAACTGTTTCTCCGTTTGATAATGTTACTGAATGCTGCTCTATTTCTGGATAATAGAAAATAATTAATCCATTTTCGCGCAATCTAACTTCATACGGAGTAAGCTGTTCTTCGGGATTGGGATTGTCTTCATTCTTTTCAGCATAAACAGTAGCAACAGCGCCATCTATAGTAACGCTGTATCCTGCGGCGAAATCAATTTTTTCAAAGGTAGAATTAAATTTAGCTGGTAGATAAAATGCTGAAATTGAGTTTATGTTTCTAGTCTCATGTGGATAAAGAGTACTGTACGTTTCTTGCTGCGGTATAGGAATTGACGGCGTTACTCTCCAACTTAAATCTATAACTAATTGTGAAAGATTGTTTTTTAAAACTCCACAATTTACCGATTGTGTATAGTAATCGCCACTGACAAAATGAGGTGGATTGACAATTTCTGTAGCAGAAATCGCGTTAGTCTCAGCAGTTCCTTGAATTACTATCCATTTATGAGTTGAAAGATTCCATTCCAAAATTGCATTCGTATGAATCCAACTCGTTCCATCCCATTTAAATTTTCCTACTACCAATCCTTCATACAAATTTGCCCAATCATCTAATCTTAAATCCCAATAGTAAATAGGCTTGTCTACGTAGTCAATTCCATCATTTGTTACCAATCTACGTAAAGTTAGAGGAGGATAGTTAGGATCGGGTTTGATTGCAGTATACAAAACAGCATTAGGATCGGGAACCCAGCGATTATTGTGCCAAATAAAAGGTAAAGCTAAAAGACCTTCTTCTAAATTAGTCCAAACGCTCTCTTGATAAACAAAACCTCCATCTATTATATCGTTAAACGGATGACCTGTTGCTGGATTAATTAGCGGTAATCCAGGTACTAAATATTGATATTTGTATCCCGAAGAAGTCAGTGCATAGCGAGTTGGCGGCGGTGAATACTCTTCTAGAATACTTATCCATTTGTTACCATTCCATTTCCAACCGCTCTTGGTGATTAACTGCGGGTAAACTAAAGCGAGTCCTCCCCAGTTTCCATATGCAGCAGGATCGTAATAATTAATTACACTTCCATCTACTGCATAATTAGTGGCTGGAGGACTAGTAAAGTCACTTACTGATAAAAGCGGTGTTTCTGGAGGTTTTAAGTTCTCTTTACTAAATTGAACGTTTACTCCATTTGCTAAAAATTGACTACTTGCGCTCGTAAGAATTGGCATTTCGTGATGTTCCCAACAGTACTCATTATCAGTAAATAACTGTCTTAAAGAGTTGCCATATAAAACAATTCCATCATTGAGATGAATGACAAAAGTAGCATTGCCTAAAAATGTATAGCTATTAATTACTGCCATAACTAAGCTTCAATCCAAGTATAGTAAATTGCAATCGGTACTTGTACGCATCCAGGACCAAATAAAACAAAACCAGTACTGAATATGACGCACTCTCGATAATTAGTAGGTACTGGCGCTAATGGATTAACGTTGTAAACGGGCTGTCCTGTGCTAGTTAATCCAGTTTGTACGTAAGGAGCGCCATTAAAGCTTAATATCCTTACTGCTGGCTCTCCATCAATAAAAACATCATATAAACTCGAATCGCTAATGTAAACAAAAGCAAAAGTCGAAATAAGCTCGAATGTATTAGTTCCATCCATGTAGGGAAGTGGAACATAAAGACTGCCGTTTTCAGGTATTGTAATCTCGTACTTATCTCTAAAATGAGTAGGTTTGGTAAATTGAGTTGAACTCCAATTCAAATAAGATGCATTATCTTTCAAGAATCCATAATTTATCGATTGCGTATAAAAATCAGTAGTATTAAAAATCGGAGCATTGTTACTACTTTCAAATCTTACATTTACTCCTGACGCTAAGTTTTTGTTATCTAGATGTGTAAATTCGACTCCTGAATGCCCTAACTCCCAAGCATTACCATTCCAACCGTAAGCACTCCAGCAGTAAGTATTATCGGTAAATAATTGCCTTAATCCTTGAGAGTTTAAGACAATACCACTATCTAAATGAATTAAAAACGTTCTCGCTCCAATTGCCGTATAATTGTTAACTACCGCTAAAAAAAAATCTAATAGCGCTGTAGATGTAATGAGATAATTTTTATAAAAAGCGATCTTAAATAAAAATACGCTCCCCCAAGTTGGATGGTTTATAGTTTGAGAGACAATTGTATTGGTCTGAGTTGAATCTTTATTCCTCGCTAAACCAAAATACAATTTTCTCGCAAACATGTTCGTGCCAGAAGTGTAAGTGGTCGCCCAAAAACTACCTACATCCGATACATCAACTGCTGCCGTCCAAGGTTTGACGTGGATGTCTTGGATTCCCGATGTTGCTTTTTGAAAGTTTAGTGTCCCATAAAATTCAAATTCAGAGATCGCTAAAATATTTGTACTACTAGCATTAAGTCCAGTTTGCAATATCCTCATCCAGCGATAGCCGACACTCGGAGGAGTAATAGAATAACTTCCCCAAACGCTAGCTATATTTGCCATAGAAGCATCGTTAACGCGAGTGTCTAAATCTACCCAAGTAGCAGCAATAATCCCTGCTGGTGTGTTTGCTCCAACGTTGTTACTTCCTTGTAATTTCCAATTTCTAATTGCCGAGCTTGCAACATTATGGTTTTGCAAAGTATAACTATTCGGAGTAAATAAAACATCCTCTCCTAAATCAATTGCTATCCAAGCAGCAGCAGCGTTAGTAGTATTGTGAGAATCAGTAGTACGGGAAGTAAGGTTAGTAACCGATCCGCTATTTGTGGCGCTAGCGATTACAGTTACAGTTGCAGCAGTATGAGGATTTGTCCAGGCTGTTTCTTGATTGTTGTAAGTACCGCGATAGTAACAAATACCATTATTATCGCCATTACTACTATAGGTAAAAGTTATAGGTTGAGGATTAACTCGTAACCAAACAATTTTGTTGTTCGCGCTCGGTACGGCAATAACCAAAGCTAATCTATCTTCAACATGTTCTG
Organism: Chroococcidiopsis sp.; assembly: GCF_051657925.1. NCBI lineage: Bacteria > Bacillati > Cyanobacteriota > Cyanophyceae > Chroococcidiopsidales > Chroococcidiopsidaceae > Chroococcidiopsis > Chroococcidiopsis sp. The sequence continues at coordinate 16,325 of NZ_JBOFLP010000058.1, read as the reverse complement.
GGTCTGCTTTGAGATAGTAGACGTTGCTCCAATTACCATCTGTAACTCCGGCGTATGTAAAAGCAAAAGCGTTACTCCAGTCAGTAGAAGCATACAACCCGCCTTCTACAAGCGCGTAAGCTACTCCACCTCTTCCAACATCAACTCCATAGCAAGGGTAAGTAATCGGGCGCGTAACGCTATTTGCAGCAATGTCAATTACCCACAATCCCGTCTGTCTGCATCCTACATAGATTTTTTGATTATTTGAATCTACTGCTACTTGCCGTGCTTGAGTGCAAGCAAGTACTGGAGTCGTGGTAGCTTCCCAATTCTGGTAAGCTCCGTCTACTACATCTAGTAAAGTTACTCCGGTTTCATCATATTGGACGATTTGAGTATTACTGTAGCGATGTACGTCATTATCAGTTTCTCGCCAGCCATGCATTTTAGGAGCAGCAGCAATTTTAGGATTGCGGTAAACGCATTTGACAATTCTATCCGTATAAGTGTTGCCTTCAAATCCTAGATGTTTGCGTACCGACCATTTGTAAGTTGCAACTCCTATATCTCCACCTGTAACAATATCAATTCGATAAAGTTCGGGAAATTTCCCCGTCCAGTTACCCGCTAACCGTACTTTTCCATTTCCTAAAGGTAGAGCTAAAGAATCAAAAAATGGAGTAGTAGCAGTACTTCGATGCCCGAACATTGCTTGAAATACGCTTGGTACATTTCCAACAATATCTAAGATTTCATCTGTATGCGTGTAAACCGATTGCAAATCCGTGCTGACACCAAGAGTACTACTTTTCCCATGCATCATTAAGTTGAAAATTGTGCCGACATGAGCGGTTTCCTTCCATTCTTTATTGAATCTCGTATTATAGTTGTCGTTGTTTATAGTTACTGTATCCCAGCGAATTTCAGTGTTGCTAGCTCCTCTAGCAGGAGTTGTAGTAATAACAGCATTGTCTGAATGAAACCAAAGATTAGTATATTCTTGTTGAGGTTTTTTACCGAAGTAAGTTGATAGATAAAAGAACTGCCAGTATCTTGTATCAAAGAATCTTCCGCCAAAATCTAGCAATCCAGTTTTAGTAATTCCAGTAGCGCTAGGAAATTGAATGCGATAGTAAACGTCAATATAATCGTAAGCTCCTTGAATGCAAGTTGTAGCTAAAGATAAATAAGCGATTGCTTTTGCGTTTGTATACGTACCTTCTTCTCTAATTAATCCGATTCCTTGAAAACTCCGAGCGAAACCTGTGTAATCGATCCGATTGTAAAGCTCTCCATAAGGAGGATTGGCTTCTTCGTACCAAGTAGGAGATGTTAGCCCAGTAGGGACGTATCCTACTCCTAAAGGCGTTCCAATCTGATATGTACCGCTTGTAGGATTGAGATTGGCAAAAATTCCTATAACTGCGCCTACTCCAGCTCCAAGAGATTTTAAAATTAAATTCTGCGATTCCTCTCCGAGTACTAATTTAAAAGTATTATTAGGAATTAAATTGTCTTGCTCAATTATTTGTTTGATTTCTCCAGATTTAGCATCAACAATTCTAACTTCAACTGCACCTTTAATTTCAATACTCATAATTACCTATCCGATAATGACTCCACCTAATTTTAACCGAGTAATTGCGTACGATCCGTTAAGCTGAAATCCAAAGAAAAAAATCTCAACTGTCTTATCTCCTACTTGCGCTCCTCTTCCTACTTGTCCTAAAGAATTAAACTGAGTTCGCTTCGATATATCGTTAAAATCATCGAAAAAATTGAATAGTTGACGGTTAAGCGGCAATCTAGTTAACTCGTACTTCGACCATCTAGGTAGATAAAAAGTTGTTTCATTCTCGGTAGTTAAATAGCTAGAATGCTTATTGCAAAATGTGTCATCTGCCAATAGTAGACTATTAGCATTTGCTCCGGTGTCTGCGAAAGAGAAATAAGTTTTAGAAATTATTTGAGTCGAATTAAAAAGCTGAAAAATAGAGAGGATGCGGTATTGCACTCCAATATCAGCAACAAACAATCTTAAATCAGTAATCGAGTAGCGTTGAACGTCAAAGTAAGCTTGTGTAGAAGTAGTTTTTTGAATTATAAAGCCAACTAGTTTGTCAGCATCGCAAGTTGGATTTTTCCATCCAAAGTATCTTTTGCGCTCTGAAGTACATTCGTAAAAATATGCATTTCGCGATGAATTTGGCGGATTGACCTGAGCTATTGTTAGCTCGACAAGTTGACAGTCTAAAGGTACATTAATAATTCCTCTACCAGGAGTAAAAGACAAACTATCAATAATATCTGTAGGAGTAGTATAGATGGTAAGTTCGTCTTTTATTTCCGGTTGGTTTAAAACAGAAATTTCTAATCGAATAGGTTGAATACTTCTAGGATCGTCAAGGATATTAATTTCTGGATTAATAACATTTACTGGCTCAATTGTAACCGTTCGTCCCGACAATTGTTTCCAAACAAACTCGCTAGCATTTGATTCAACTTGTTCGATGACAAATGGAGCAGGACAAATAATATTTAGAGGATCGCCAGCTTCAATATAGTAACTAGGAGGTACTGGAGGCGTAATCGTAACCGACCAATAGCCTGTAGGGGAAGAATGCGAACAAAATAAATAATTAATAACTCCATTATCAGATTCAACTCTTCCATCGTCGTTTAACGCAATTGCTCTTTCAAATCTAGGATATTGTTTTTTATAATTTTCAATTTGTCCGCCTGAATACTCTACTGCAAAACCTTGCGCTCTACCTACATTTTTATTGTTGCGCGTGTAATCAGGTATGGTAATCTCGCCGCAATCGTTATCTGGTTTTGGTTTATCTCCAAGTACGCGGAAGCTAAACCGATTTCCTGGTTTGTAATCGCCGATTGCTTTTGGTTTTGGGAGTTTTCGGGGTTTGAAATCTCCCGTGTCTCCGAGCTTTTTGGGCATCTTTTAATTGCTTGTGATGCTGTTTGTGACACGATCTACAAAGTGTTGTCAAATCCTGTAGGTAAAGGTGTTCTTGTCCTCTGTGCGCGTAACTGAGATGGTGAACTTCTAACCGCTTGGTAGCTCCGCATTTGGTACATTTGCGATCGCGATTGATAACTGCTGCTGCTACTGCTTGCCAGTAAGGAGATGCTAGATAAGCTTTGTACTCCTTCTGTCTCGCTCGTTTCCCTGGTTTTTTAATTGTAATCACCGCCTGTTAATGTCACAATTACTCCTCCTGCGATCGCTACTCCTAGCGCACATCTAATCTCTATACCCGCTGGCACTCTCAATCCATCATTCGGTACAGCAGGGTTAGGCGATGCTGGAGCTAAGATTTTTGGTAACGCTACTCGAATCGGATATCCCGTCAATACATCATCGTTTACTGCTGCTGTAATCGCTGGTAAAACTGTTTCTCGAAATAGAAAATATCCCGTTTTAAAAGGTTGAGTGTAGTACAAACGTAGTACGCTCTTTACGTTAACTCCAAGCGGGTAAACTTCGATGGATTCGATTAATCCGCCTGCTGCTCCTCCGGTGTAGAGCAGTTCCGGTACAGAGGAACCTGGATCGCGGTTTGCGGTTTGAGCTGCAAGTTTTACCGAAGTTAGCTGAGGAGTGCGGATAAAGATTGGAGAAACATTAGGAGATGGTGTAATAGATCCGTTAGTCATTTCTTCATAAGAATAGGTCTAATTTTATACCAGTAAAATGGTAAAATTAACGTAATGCTTGAGCGATGCTAGTAACATCCTCAAGCCGATCAACTAGGATAGTTAGCTGATATGAATAGCTTAGCATTTGATACTGAAAAATACTTTTTGGGAAAGCTTTGCAAAAATAAACATGAATGGGAGAACGCGGGACAAAGTTTAAGGTCAAAAGGTAATAAACATTGTGTAGCTTGTATGCAGATGCCTAACGCTGCTTTACAAAAAGCAAGACAAGATAGAGCTAAAAAAGAAGCAGCACTTCGAGATGAATGGAACGAGCAGTTAATCCAAAATGGAATAGATGTAAAGGTTTTTAAATTGTCTACGTTGTGTGAAAATAATCACGATTGGAACGAGACAGGAAAGAGCTTAAGGTATAGATTGCAAGGTAGCTGCGTAGAATGTAGAAAGAATTTTTTGAAGGAACGCTACCAAGCAAATAAAAAAGGACATCTACAACGTTGTAAGCTTTATGCTCAAGCAAATTCTGAACTAATAAAAGAAATTAAAGCTCGTTACAGGGAAAAACATAGAGAAGAACTACGAGAGAAAAATAGACGTTACAGCGAACTAAACAAAGAACAAATTTGTGCAAGAGCGAGAGAAAAGATAAAGCGTGAAGATTACAAAGTAAGAATAAAACTTTACTCTCAAAGACCAGAAGTGAAAGCTATGCGTAAGCAGTATCTTCAAACCGAAGCTGGTAAAATTTCACAAGCTAAAGGTAGCAGAAATCGACGCGCTAGAGATAGGCAAGTTCATCGTACTCCTTACATTAAAAAAGACATTAAACAATTGCGAGAAAAGTTTAATAATTCATGTGCTTATTGCGGCTGTTCTTCATCAGGAATTCAAATTGACCACTGGTTGCCTTTGTCAAAAGGGGGTAGCGACACGCTCAGTAATTTCTTGCCAGCTTGCAAAAACTGCAACATGAGTAAGTTTAACGCTGAAGGTAAAGCTTGGTATGAGAAGCAATCCTTTTATTCAATTAAGCGATGGCGAAAAATCGAGCAGCATTTGGGTAAGCTTGTTTGCAAAGGTCAACTTCCGCTATTTTAAGCATAGTTCATAGATAAATCTATTTTTCCTCCTATAGCTGTGTCTGCTGGTCCTAGCGGATGTCCAAAAGGAGGAAAGACAGATACACTTCCCATCCTTTGAAATCTATAACGCGCTTCAGCAGGACGATGATATCCCGCAACGTTCAAAACTTGAGCAAGCATATCGCAGCGTTTGTAATACTGCTCGATCCACACGCGCCAATCATTCGGGGTCTCGACTACAGTTGACCGATTGATGTCTAGTTTCCTTAAGGTTTCCCAAAAGACTGGACTATATCATCCTCTGTTCTAGAGGCGGGGCGCTGTCGGATTATCGCTTCCGCTCACCGTAGTCTCTGCACCTTCTACAACCATTGGTTATCCTTTGTAGCTTGGCTCAGGATCGCCCTCGACTTTACGTTAGGATTTTCCTGAATTCACCCCATTTTCCTAACTTATCCCTAAGCTAGGGGGCAACATTTACCCTGAATTAATTGTCGAGAATCAAACGTTTCACCTGTCATGAGGTTGTTGAATATATCATCCAACGCATCCAACATGAATCGAATATAGTTGGCAGTTGAATTATCGCGAATACGATCCATGGCAGTTTCTAGCCTCATAGCATCACCATCAGGAATGCTATCTAAGGCTGAATAATTAAGGTGAAATCGTACCCGTGATTTGTCTTCAGGAGTCAAAGAGACCATAACTTATGTTACTTCTGTTGCATTCTTGGTAATTTTCTTATACTCTAGGGGGTGGCGGTTGGGGTTAGGGAAGGAAAAATTTCGAGCTTTTTTTAATTTTTTTTTCTCAACCAAAATCTAGCTTGCCTCCTACTTCGATCCAATTAACCTGGCTCAATCCCATCCGATTCTGCAAATCCTCAATCGATTTGAAATCGCCGTTATCCTCGCGCTCTTTGACAATCTTCCTTGCTACAACTCCTTTACCTCCAGGTAATCCAGGAAACGCATCGCGCAGCACGGTATGAGGAACTTTGTTTATGGCAACGCGATCGCCTTCCTTGAGCGGTGCTTCTAATTTGGGTACAGATCTGATATCGCTCTCATGGACGTTGAAAGTTTCATCGCCATAGGTAGCATTCCAAATGATTCTGCCACCACTTGAAAATGCAGTACCTAAAACGATCTCTCTCGCTCGGCTGGATTGCCAGACTACATCGCCTGGAAGGAATGGTAAATGGATGTTTCCTGCTTGCATATTACTCAACTATTTTTGTGTTCTGAACTGCTTCAACTCATCTACTGTAATGCCTTGATTCGCGAACATACGGCATTGTTGTAGAGCAAACAAAGCCATTTTTTTGCAATCTTCGTCTACAATTTCCAAACTGAGAGCTTTAGCAAACTCCATAGACAATTGATTAATTAGGTCGTGCTTTCGCTTACGTTCTGCTGTTCCTGGAGGATGATAGCGGAAGTATTCTTCAATTGGTAAATCCATATCAAATTGCTGATTGTGTAAATGGTGTATAAGGATATCCTGTTCTTTCAAAATCTAATGCTTCTGCTGCCATTTTGAAGCAGATTTCTGCAATTACATAAGCTTCTCCACTACTGACTCTGATTCCATTTCCTGCTGCTGTATTGCCAGCATTCGAGCAATAGATTTTGTAAGTAGTATCAGCTCCTAAAGTTTGCAGTTGCCCTGTTAATGCTTGCCATTCATTGATGCAAAGTACAGCACTAGCATTCGGTAGATAGGAGTTACTAGCAGCAACAATAGCAGGAGAAGTAGCAGTATGAGCAGCAGTCGTAGAAGCAACTTTGAGATTCTCGCCTGTCGTGCCGATGATGGTTGCTCCTTTGGGTAAGATGCCATATTTAGTATCCTCATCCGCTCTTAAGGCGCGGGGTAAGCGTAACCCAATTCTGTAAATTGTTGCGCCGCTAGGAATAGTAAACGGTTTATCTGCTTTCCTGCGTTGATGAGATGGCAGTACAATTTCAATCTCGTTTCTGAGTGTAGTATCGAGTTTTGCCCATCCTGCAAATTGATAGGTATCTAAACCTTTCTCTAACATTGCTGATTGCATTGCCCAACCATATAGAGGTTGCTGAGATACGTTAGCTGGATCGATTCTGTTCGGCATGATTAATCCTTCCTAAATGTATTTGGTTCGATAATTGCAGGAGTTGAGTTTAGATTGAGTGAGATCGCAAGCGCTCTGAGAGCATCGGATTTCGTCTGACCAAAACCACAAGTACCCGATTGAATGTCATCTCCAATTAACGCGCACCATGCATCTCCATCTTTGTACAAATTGATTTGTGTTACTTCTGTTTCCATGTCTGCATAGGTTACAATTGATACATCAAATCCCCGCACCGCTGCGAACGGTCGGGGGGTGACAACCTTAATAAGGAAGGCTGTAATTTCATGATAAGTGAGAAACTTCTCCAAAGAGTTTGGAGCAGAGCAGAAGATTTGAACGATTGCAAAATTTGGAAAGGGCAAGTAAAAAGTGGTGCGCCGATTTTCAGTACACTTGCCAAACATGGATTAAGCAGCGATGTTGCTAAAGCAATGTACCAGGTAAAAAAAGGAAGTATTCCCGATGGAATGACGATTGCACATAGCTGCAAAAACAGATTATGTATAAACGTTAACCACATCGAATTGATTCCAGTTCCTACATCTGATGATAGATTCCTATCCAAAATAGACAAGACACCAGGATTAGGAACAGGAGACTGTTGGGATTGGCTAGGTTGCTGCTTCAGCGATGGATACAGTGCTTTCGTTCCCGAACATGGAAAAACAGTTCGAGCGCATCGATACTCATACGAGCTATTTGTTGGAGCTATACCAGAGGGTATGGTAATTCTACATTTCTGCGATCGCCCAACCTGTGTAAATCCAAAACACCTATCAATAGGAACTGGTTTTGACAATATGCAAGACATGGTCAAAAAGGTTAGAGGAATGCAAGGTGAAAGATGCCATTTATCCAAACTAACCAAAGCCGATGTTATCCGAATCAAGAAATTTTTAAAAGAAGGAGTAATGACCCAGGTAGCGATAGCTTCAATGTTCAAAGTTACTCCTACTATCATCAGCAGTATTAAGAAAGGAAAGATTTGGAAACACATTGATTAACCCATCCTAAAAATTGACTTTTGCTGGTTTACCTGTTACACTTGTGACAAGTACAACATAAGTAAACCAGTTATCAATCTCCAAAAGTTCTGGCAATTTCTACAAAGCTAGGATTCAGCAATTGAAGCCCCATAAAGCATTGCCACACAAGGATCAGGAATCGCAACTCCTATCTTGGTTTCCCAAGGGTTGGACTATATCTTCATCCGTTCTGGATGCGGGGCGCTAAATCTGGTTATTAAGGAGACTGTACTCCTCCAGTAGTCTCTGAACCTTCATCAAGTGTACTTGATGCTTGGCTGCTGATTGCCGTCGTCTCTACGTTACGGGTTCCAGCAATTCACCCCGTTTGCACTAATCCGTTCCCGAATTAGGTAGCCGAGCTTAATGAAACAGTACGTCGGAAAGCGACAATATTGTTTGAATAAGCATAACCATAGTCCGAGTTTTCGTTCTTTTTGACGCGCACTGGGAGATGAGTGGCTAAAGCTTCGCCCAAAGCTTCTTTACCCATAAAAATTCCCAAATAAGCGGTACGATTCGCTAACCCTGTAGGATGACGAGTCGGATTCGCGCTGTTTGTATACGTCATTGGCACGACTGCTGTAGGCAAGTTATTACTCATAAACAACCGGAAGCCTTCAAAGATAATTCCGACTGGCATAGAAGCATTACCAAACCCAGTTTGATTGAATCCCATCCCTTGAAATATCAATTGGTTAGGTTGAGTTTGATAATTGATTCCTGCTGGCGGCATCCGAGCAGGAGCGAAAATGCGTGGATCTTGCACGTACTCGGATGGAACGTAACTCGCTACAGCTGCTACTCTACGGAAATCCTCATCCTGCCTAAAATGTTTCAGCATCCGAGGAGAGAGTAAGCCGTAGTAATACCCATCGTCAAACTTGGGAACGTTGCGGGTTTCCATCTGCTCCGCGATCGTGTTTAAATCGTTGCGGATATCAATTTTAGGAGGACCATTAAGATAAGTTCCACCATCAGGAACATCGCCAGGATTGTAGATATAAGTGCTTTTCAGCAGCTCGTTCATGTAAATCCGATCCTGCCAGCGCTGGTAATCATCCAGCAATGTCAAGCTACCAATACTCTGATGGAATTGGTAAGCTAGCATCGGATTATCGAACGCAGTCGGATCGTAAAGCATCCGCTGTGCTAGCTGAATTGTTTCGTAATCCAGCGTCAAGTTACCAGGAGCATTAGGATCGTTAGGATCTCCTTTGGATGGTCCTGTTAATTCGTTAATCGTTACCATTACCTTTTCTTTGGTAATCTGACGCTGATTAGAAGTACCGATAATCTGCTTCGGCTGTCTGATTCTAGCCTCGTAAGTCAGCGATCCATCATCGCCGAAGTAGTTGTACCGATCCATCTGCGCTTGTTTGCCGCGCTGCAAATTTGCATCCCAGACGAATTGCGGCTGTACGACATATCGCGCTATATATTGCGGTCTAGGACGGACTAGTTCGCGGATCAGAATAATTGGAAAATCGTCATCAAATGTCATTTATTTCCCTAATACGTTTGTACTCGGCTAAAATACATCAGGGAAACAAACTGTTTTATTGCTCCTTTCAATAGCTCTAAGATGTTGTAGCGAATATCTTAGAGCTTAATTAATGATTACCTTTGAGTTAATCCAGCAGCTTGTAAGTTAGCCAAGAAATTAGCATTAGTTTGTCGAGCTTGGTTGTAGGAATTAAGGACGTTAGCAGCTGCATTAGCGCGGTTTGCCATGTCTCCTATTGCTACATCATTAACCAAGTTTGCTTGTCTGCGGGCATCGTTTGCTGCTTCATTGCGATAGAACATGCGATCGCCTAGCGTTCCCAAGTTATTTAAATCTTGGTTACTAGCATTTTGACTGACACCGATCATCTGCGCTGGATCGTAAGGTGTTTGCCCTTGTACCGTCCCGATATTGCCAGCATTCATGTTAGTGCCGCCATATCCACCACCAGTAAAGTGATCGAATATTTGTTTAGCGGTTGCTCCACTTGATAGTAAATTCGCTCCTTGCTGAAGTAAAGTATTTGCTCCTGCTGCTGCTCCACCCGCTGCTGTTAAAAATCCAGCCATGTTTGTTCCTCCTAGTTATCAGTTAATGGTTATTAGTTATCAGTTGTTAAACATTTCTCGCCAATCTTGCGGCGATAGCGTATCTACACTCCGCAAAGCTTGTAATATGTTGCCTTGTTGCATATTCTGCCGTACTCCGTTCCATCCTTGCGCTGCTCCATTCTGCGCGGGAATCGGAGGAGCGGGGACGGCTGGGCGCTGAAACCCATTCTGCTGTCGAGCTAATTGCTGCATTTGCTGCAACTGTTGCGTCTGTGTATCCTGCTGTACCTGTGGCAATGTCTGCATCGGTTGCTGTTGTTGCGGTTGTTGCGGTTGCAGAGATGGATTGCTGTTAACTTGCTGCTGCATTTGTGCGATCCGTTTTAATGCATCCGCTTCGGTTGGAGTTTGCTGTCCTGGTAGCGGGTTTAATTCAGATAGCTTCAAATATGCTTGGCTTAACACTTCCATGAATTCAGGTGTAAGCTTTGATTGACACCACAATTCAAAAGCCCAGTACAAAATATAAACCGGATCTGCTAGCATTCCCGCCAGCATATCGATCAGTAAATCTTGACCGTGACTGAATTCTGCCAGTGCAGTTTCTCCTAGCACAAACGTGCTGAGGTAATCGATAATTTGATGCTGATAGTTGCTGAACTGGATTTGCTGCTGTAGCGCTGGCTGTAACCGCTGGATAATCTGCGCTGCTAGAGCAGTTTCATTTCTCAGACCAGTGACGAGCTGATTCAATACTTGATTAGCTTGCCGTATCTGCTCTAACTCGCTCTGCTGCTGAGTTTGAGGAGATTGAGTTACCGGTAGATTAACGTTTGCGCTTCCTGTTTGAGGAGTTGCTTGCGCTGCTGTAATCGGCGTAGAGACTCCATAAGTAGGGATTGCTGATAAATTCTGCTGGTATTCCTGCTGAAATGCTTGCGGCGCTCTCGGAATCGCGATTGCCGTACCCAACGGACTGAACTGATCCTGGGTTTGCGGCGACGGTTGCACCTGGGGCGGGGATTGTCGCGTTTCTCGCTCCCGCAAAAAATCGATGATCTTGCCCAGTTCCGTAAGCTGGTTGGGTTGTTGGTACTGGGGCGCTTGCTGGTAAGCCGTAGGCAACCATTGAGGCGGTAGGACTGTAGGCTGGGTAATCTGTGGGAGATTTTGGTTTACTGTTTGAGGTTGCAGTTGTGTCTGTTGCTGGGGTTGCTGGGGTTGCTGGGGTTGCTGCGGTAGCTGTATTACCTCCCCCTGATAGCCGTAACCTGGCGGCGGCATCATTAATTGTTGGGTTGGATTCTGCTGGGTCATACTTTGGTTTCCCGTATTGCAATTCTTTTTGTAACGTGAGTAAAGCTTGGTCGAGCATTTCTCCGATCCCTAACCTGATACCCCAAGGCATATTTGGATCTGCTGGATCTGGCATCTGCATGAACTGCTGATACAACTGTATTAGCAATTGCAACGAATTTCCAGCATTTTCTACTACTCTTGGAGAAAAACCGCTCATCACGTCGCTGATTTCCTTATCGGTCATGTCTGGATGTTGAAGTCTCAAGCAGTATTCTTGAGATAATCCATCCTCTCTCGCATTACGAGCAGCAATACTCAAATCGAGCATTTCTCTAGTGCTGTTTTTGAAGACTGGGCGGGTATATCTCCAGTTAATCGTGCGATCGCCCAGAGGTATTAAGCCTTGCGGTTCCTGCGACAATTTGATTTGTCCTTGCTGGTACGCTTGATAGATGACAAAAGCGATATCGTCGGTAATTTGGGCTGGATCTTGCAATCTTTTCCATCTTTTCGGTTCTGCTTCAATCATTCCTAGAAATAGCGAATCCTTGAATAAACGCTCCTCAAAGTAAAGGATTTGCTCGAAGACAAGAGCAAGACCATGCGTATACAGACCATCAGCTTTCCCGTCAGCGGTATTCTCAACCCGACCGAAAAGGGTTTTGATCTCAAACGCTGTAGCTCCTGAGCTAATTCCCAAAGGGTCAATACCCCCCAGCGCGTAATGTATAAGTTCGCGCTCTTGTCGCTGAAATTGATTGAGATCTCCCGTAACCGGATCGGGAACGATATATCCAAATCTTTCACCTTCTGCTACTCCGCCAATAATCTCAGCAATCCGCTCCTGTGTGCTTCCACCATATCCAGGTGCGCGGCGGGTAAGCGGATCTGCAACTCTGCTACTACTTGAAAATGCATCGCCAAAACCATCTACATATCCTTGTTGCTGCGCCCAGGTAGGATTTTGTAACCCATTGTTAACAGCTTGCGTAACTTCGGATGGCGATCGCGTAGTTACTAAAGTCGGATTGCCAAAGAATTTCAGGTTGCGGCGGATGTGACGGACATCCGACTCATGCCCTTCAATCTGATTTCGTAACCAGTGATAATCGCTCGTTCCTTGCTGTCCCGATCGCTTGGGATTGTTCGGGCAAATTACGACAGGAATGGTAGGAGCAAATGGGTTGGGATACTGCGCGACATTTGCGTAAGTCCCATCGTAGTTAAATTGCGGATTTAACCCGTTCATCGCTGGTTTGTGCGGTAAATCTGCTTGCTCGATGAATTCCTCAGTAATTCGCAATCTTACCCAGCGCTCGATCTCAAATCCTCCCGCTTCTGCTACAGTCCGATAAGCGTAAGCGATGATGACAGAATCAATCTTTCTCCCACCTGGCTTGTAGAAGATTTTATATTCACAATCTGCGTTCGTCTCTCCTCCTGCAAAAAAATCAATCCAGTAGCCTCCGTCTTCGCCAGGCAATACCAGCCAAAGTACCTCGCCTTTCGTCAAAAATAATGACATCGCATATTCTAAACGTTGGCTTAATCTGTTATCTTTAAAAACTTTAGCTATGAATTTTTTGCGAGTATCCTTCTCATCATCCTGTCCTGGGTAAAACTCAACATTTCCTCCTCTGACAGAAAATTCTATTTTTTGCCTTAGATCGACGGCAACAACGGTGCTATCACCGCCGCTCTTACCGTCTCTATTAACTGCTGCGTCAATAAGTGATTCTAAACTCATTAAAAGAGGGATAATTGACCTATTGTTGCTTCACTTAATCCTAATATGCGTAGAATGTTTTGCCAACGATTTTTGGAGAAAAATGATTGAGATTTGTACCAAAGCTCTGGATCGAAATCAGTTTTCCTACCATTGCATCGGCAACAAGCCGGAACTAAATTGCTTAGTGTATCTGTACCTCCTTTACTCAAAGGGATGAAATGATCGATTGATGTAGCAAGTTCACCACAGTAAACACATTTATTGTCAAAATCCTTAAACCTTTGTTTAAGTTGCTCTGAGGTGTATGGAAAAGAGTAGTTATTTCTTTTGATTTTTCTACGGTTTTCCCGCTTTCGCTGATTAGCTATTTTTGCTTTAAAGCTTTTTTCCCATTTCTCAATCCATAGCTTTACACGCTCCTTATTTTTGCTGCGATAATCTGCTCTGTATTTTTTGATACTCTCTTTGTTCGCAGCGTAGTATCTTGCGTAATACTTCCTAAAATATTCTCTCTTCTTAGCGCGATATTTTCTTCTTTGTTTATTAACTCTCTCTTTATTTCTTGAGTAATGTTCTGATGCATACTTTTTAATATCTTCCTGGTTTTCCTGATAATGTTTTTGATGGCATTGAATACAGTTCTTACTGCTTAAATACCTCAAACTCTGTTCAGTACCATTCCAATTGTGGTTACGCTTGCACAAACTCCCCGAGAAATACTTGGATGTGTCAAAATTATCCATGTCGCCTACTCGTCTTAGGTTGACCGCGCTCCTGGTGCTACCAACACGCAGGAGCTATGTAAATTTTATCACTCTTCCTCTTCTTCCTCAGCTTCCAACTTCGCTTCAAAAGTTTCTCCTTGCTCTGCTGCGAGTACTTCCTCTTTCGATTCCTCTCCTTTTACCTCCTCTAATTGCTCTGCTTCAGGTGTCACAATTGTTAAGTCATCAACATAGGATTTAGGAGTAGGTTGCGTTTCTTCTGGATTAAATACTGGCACTACTGGTTCTGTCGCTTTATCAGTAGCGTCGATTTGAGATGAGGAGCTTGCTGCTGCGGAAGGTTCGCCTTGATGTTCTTCAGGTAGCATATTTCTTATTAAGTATTTCTGTACTAACTAATCATCCCTCATAGATTTGATTTCTTCAACTGCTGAGTCTAATTCTGACTCAGCTTGATTTTCCAGATCGATTAACTTATTACTTGCTCCTTCCTGTGCTGCCAAAATAGCGTTAAGCTTTGTCTGTATTGCTTTAGAATCGCGATTTTGAGAAGCTTGGACGAGAAAAACCATGAGGTAGGTAATTACGGTTGTTCCCGTGTTAATCGCGAGTTGATGCGCTTCGCTCCATTTAAAGTATGGTCCACTAGTTGCCCAAACAATTACGCTAGCTAGAGCAGCAAGGAATGCCCAAGGAGTTCCCATTGCTTGAGCCGATTTCGTAGCAAATTTGCGGAAAAACTCATTCATGTGCATTCAAGTACGAACAATCCCGAACTAGCTGAATTACCTGCTAGGATGACAATTTGCCTTTCAGGAATGTAATCCTCAATTGCTTTTTTCATTGACAAATGTACCTGACTCTTTCCTGATTGAATTTCTGCAAGCGGAGCGTACCGCAATCCCATCCAATCACTACTTTCTTTCAGCTCAGCAACAATTGCACCTCTACCAGTTTTAAAAAGATTCTGAATAGCAAAATCTTTCAATTGCTCAAAATGCTCTTTCAAAATGACTTCTATTTGTAAAAGTTTTTGCTCTTGTTCTTCTGAAAACGTCATGCGACCTCCAATTTTCTTCTAGCTCTCAAGCCTTGCAAACAGTATATCAGCGCATCCATTGCGTCATCATGATCGATGCTTCCAAAGTTGATTAATTCGTCTTTAACTCTACCAAGCATGGCATACTGGTTAAAAACAACCAACCGATTCTGAAATAATCCGCTTACTCCTCTTAATCTTGCTAGTTTATCTCCTTTAGCAGGTACGGGAGTGCAGGTTAAATCGTAGATGCCGCAATCGTTAATTACATAGGTTGTGAAATCTCCTGCAATAGAACCTTGATAAGCTACATTCTCCGTCCAAATATCTATCCTAGGGCATTCCCAATCTCGCCACAATTCGATGATTGCATCCAATTTTTCAATGTTACCTATGCAACGCATTCTACGCATATCAATAATGTAAAATTTGTTACCTAACCTACCTCCGAGAATCATTACCGTGTAATCCGCTCTCTCTTTAATAGAAGAGGATAAATCCAAGCCTAAAACCAGTGAATCAAACTCATCAATATCTGGTATCTCTCCAGAAATAATCCAATCTGGATCTATGCTTTGCTCGGATACTCTGACGACAATGTTTTGATATTGAAAGCTGTACGCAATCGGATCTAGCTCTCTAGTTTCTTGTAAGAATTTAAGTGATTGACCTTCTTCCCAATAACTCTTTTCTTCTCCTAATTCATCGGTCAGGATTGCAGATTGAATTAACTGCTGCCATCCTTTTTGAGGAATGAAATCAGTTTCATAGATGTCTGTAGGAAGCATTCGCGTACCTAAGCAAACCGCTCTACCTCCTTCAAACATAGTCGGGCGTACTACATTTGTCCAGTTTCCTGCCATCTCCTCACGAATAGCGAGAGATTCAATTTGTTTTGGAGATTTGATTAAATCGTCTAGACAAATTAAATGTGAACGCTTCGAGGTAGTTGCTCCTTTTAACCCGCTACAAGCGAGAGTGTAAGGTTCGTCAATAGTAGATAATCCAGCCCATTTCCTATCGATGACCCATTGTTTATCGCTCCATTTCTCTCCAGGACGCACCCAAGGAAAAACGCGCTGATATTCAGGAGATTCGAGGATTTGTTTAATCTGAACGCTCTTTTGCATCGCCACGTCAATCGTGTAGCTGACGTATAATATTTTGATGGGTAGCTTGACATCGGGAGCCGTCTGCTGCCCAATCTGAAAAGCTACCCATTCTACTAAATACGTTGACTTTGTAGAGCCGCGCGGAGCTAGTATTAGCTCGTTAGTACCTGCAATTCCCTTGAGGCATTTACTATCCTCTCCTGTATTTAACGCTCTATCCCAAACATAGTGATGGAAAAAAGTTTCATGCTTGCAAACATATCTTCTAAACTCTGCAAACGATTCTCGTGCTGCGATCGCTTCTGGTGGCGATGATTCTACTACAGAGTTTTGCACCATGTAGCGCGCTTTAGCTAGAGCTGGTTTGTAGGTACGAACTGGCATTATTTACGCTTTGCTAATTTTGCCAAGCTAAATCCATTTGCCAATCCTAATAGATAAGGAGTTATTAGTAGCATAAAAGGCATAAAATGTTTT
>NZ_JBOFLP010000057.1:0-4808 GCF_051657925.1 Chroococcidiopsis sp. | reverse complement strand
AATGACAAGCTAACCAAACTGTTCCTCAGCATCCAAATTAAACAGGACTTGAAGAGTTTGCATACAACGTCGCCTCGCCTCAATATCCTGCTGCGATCGCAACTGTACCATCGGATCGTGCAAAATTTTATTCACGATTCCTCTAGTTAAAGCTTCGATCACTTCTTGGTGCTTTTCGGCAAATTCCGATCCCAACCGCGATAAAGCTTTTTCTAACTCTTGTTCGCGAATGGTTTCGACTTTATGACGCAAGCAACTGATCGTAGAAACAGTTTCGAGCGATCGCCACCACACGTCAAATGTTTCTACTTCCTCATCCAGCAGCTTTTCAGCTTCCATTGCCATTCTGCGACGGCTTTCTTGGTTTTGAGCCACCACAGCCTTTAAATCGTCTACATTAAACGCTTGTACGTTGTCTAAATTGTTGACATCTTCATGTACGTTACGCGGTACGGAGATATCAAATAGCATCAACGGACGATTTGGTTCTAGAGCAATTTCCAGCTTAGCGCGATCGATCAGCGGTTCTGTAGCCGAGGTACTAGTAAATACCAAATCTGATGTTGCCACTACTGGCATCATTTCTGACAGTAAACAAAGTTTTAAATCTGCATGTTGAAACTGATTAGCTAAAGCTTGCGATCGCTTTAAAGAACGATTCAAAATACAAATTTGACTCGCACCTTTTGCCACCAAATGTTTAACGAGTAACTCCGACATTTTACCCGCCCCAACGATCGCCACTCGGCAAGCTGCCAAATTAGCAACTTTCATTTGGGCTAATTCTACTGCCGCAGAACTAATCGAAACCGCACCAGTACCGATACTAGTTTCAGAACGTACCCGTTTGCCAGCAGTAATTGCTTGTTTAAACAGCTTATTCAGAATGAGTTTGATACCGTTATATTGTTGTCCTAAACTGTGAGTTTGTTTTACCTGAGCTAGGATTTGCCCTTCTCCTAACACCAAGCTATCCAAACCAGCCGAGACTCGCATCAAGTGCATGACTGCATCTTGGTGGAGCAAAATAAATAAGTGTTGTCTTAAATCGCGGACTGGTAATTTGCTATGTTCGCCCAAAAACTGGCTAACTTCCCGAATCCCTTGTTCCGTTTCTGGAGTAACGATATAAATTTCCAGACGATTACAAGTGCTAAGTATTGCTGCTTCGGTAATATGCGGATAGCTACACAAAAGAGCGATCGCGCCTTCCAACTGCGATTCTGGAATACTCAGCTTTTCCCTAACTTCTACTGGAGCTGTTTTATGACTCAGCCCAACAACCGCAATGTTCATGTCTCCTCCCAAATAAGGGGTGAGGAGTGAGGAGTGAGGGGTGAGGGAATAAACAGTTATCAGTTATCAGTTACTCCCGACTCCCGACTCCCGACTCCCTGCTCCCTGCTCCCTGCTCCCTTTTCTTCCTACTTCAGTTGCAGTGTCTTTGGTTCGTCAAACATATGGATCGTGTCTACAAACCGCGCCGTGCGAGATTGGCTGGAGATAACTAAACTTTGGGTTCTGGCTCCACCTTTGAAGAAGCGGACACCTTCCATCAGCGTACCTGGAGTAATACCACAAGCAGCGAACAGGACGGTTTGACCCGAAGCTAACTCTTCAGCATTGTAAACTCGGTCTGGGTCATTAATTCCCATGTCTTTCAAACGGGCGATATTTCCCTCTTTACTTTCGCCAATCAAACCAGTTTTGACTACTTCTGGATCGTAGATCAATTGTCCTTGGAAATGCCCGCCCAAACAGCGCAACGCAGCGGCGGAAATTACGCCTTCTGGAGCTGCACCAATTCCCATCAAGGCATGAATGTTCGTTCCTGAGAAAGCACAGGAGATCGCGGCGGAGACATCGCCATCGCTAATTAAGCGTACTCTTGCCCCTGCTTGACGAATTTCTTGAATCAATTCTTTGTGGCGGGGGCGATCCATCACGACCACAACTAGCTCCTCTACGGCGCGTCCGAGGCATTCTGAGAGGATTTTGAGGTTTTGGGTAGCCGATTTATTAATATCTACATGACCGCGTGCTGGGGCTGGTGCTGCGAGCTTTCTCATGTAAAAGTCAGGAGCAGCAAACAAACCACCTTTTTCGGCGATCGCTAGTACAGCCATCGAGCCGTTTTGTCCGTAGGCGACTAAGTTAGTCCCTTCACAAGGGTCAACGGCAATGTCAATTTCAACTAATTCATCTGGGTTACAGTAATCTTTGGCATCGGAACGGGTACAAATCCCGACTTCTTCACCAATGTATAACATGGGGGCTTCATCCCGTTCGCCTTCACCGATGACAATCCGACCCCGCATGTAAATTTTATTCATTCTCTCCCGCATGGCTTCTACAGCCACTTGGTCAGCAGTGTTTTTCTCGCCTTTACCCATCCAACGGGAAGATGCGATCGCTGCTTGTTCTACAACTTCAATAATCTCTAAACCTAGAGTATTTTCCACGCGGTCTGTCCTCCCAATGCTCTGTTTGCTGCTGTTGTTTTGCGGCTGTATCAGTACATAAGTCTACCAAACCGCGTCACCCCGTGGACTACAAGTATTTACTCAGGTTTTGTTAAGTTTTGCTGCTGAAAGAGGGAAAAGGAGTGAGGAGTGAGGAGTGAGGGAATTGAGGAGGCGATCGCAACTTCAATTTTCTTGAACGCCTTTTAGTATTTTTGTACTTATGGTTTAGCAATTATAGAATTCGCGGCTACACAGACAAAACCTGCGGAGGCAGGTTTCAAATCTTCCCTTGTTTCCTAGTCCGCGCAGGCGGACTTAGTTTGTGTAGCTGCGATTTTAATCGCCCACTTTGTCTTTATCGACAAACCTTTCCATCAGGCATAATTGCCCCTTGAAAAACTGCCTTACTCAAATTAGCTCCATCCAACTTAGCTTCGCTTAAATTAGCACCTATAAAAACAGCTCTGCTGAGATTAGCACCCCTCAAATCTGCCTTAATTAAATTAGCATCCGTAAAATTAGCCTTACTTAAATTCGTCCATCTCAAATCCGTCATGTAAAGCTCCGCTGCACTCAAATCGGCTCCAAACAAATACGCACCACCAAAATGAGCTTCACTCAAATTAGCTTGACATAAATTGGCATGATAAAAATAAGTGGCGATCGCCTCAGCCTCATATAAATTCGTACTACTCAAATTAGCATGACTGAAATTAGCCCCAGTCAAATTAGTATAGACAAGACTAGCGCGACTCAACTTCGCTACACTCAAGTCTGCTTCGCTAAGAGTAGCTCCAATAAATTCAGCCGCCGTCAAATTAGCATGGCTGAGATCTGCGGCTTTTAAATCGACACCCCGCAAGTCTGCCCCGATCAGGTTGGCATAAGCTAAATCTGCACCCATTAGCTGAGCTGAAATTAACTGAGCATCAACTAATTCTGCTTTTTGCAAATTAGCGTCAATCAATTCAGCTCCGCACAAACTAGCTGCACTGAGATTAGCCCCACACAAATTAGCTGCAATCAGTTTAGCGCGATCGAGATTGGCTCTTTTTAGATTAGCCTTGGCGAGATTAGCCCCCCTAAAATTAGCCCCACACAAAATAGCTGCGCTCAAGTCAGGTTCAATCTGCACGTTTTGCTTGCGCCACTCCAACCAAGTAACTGCACCCTGTTGCAGTAGCGCCAGATGCTCCCGATTTGCCATTCCTACTACTCCTTGCGCCCACCAACAGCGGGATGTTCGCGTCCGAGAGCATTTTCCATCGCCGCCAACGCCGCACTCGAACCCGCAATAATATCTCGTTCTTCCCCACCCAGGTAAAGCCGTCCAAAACTACCCACTGCTTGAATCTCTAAAATATTAATCAAAGCTGCTTTTTCCGCTTGATTTGCGGCTAGAGCTGCATAAGCTGCAGGTTGAACTTCTAATACATACAACGTTTGTCCTGCCAAAATCATCTGCCCTCGGCGAGTACGGTTAATCAATTGTGTTTGGTGCGGATCGATATTGCGAATAATTTGACTCGACATCACTTGTGGCTTGAGGCAATCTCGTTCGCGCACTCCCATTGCTTCCATCACCGCCTTACCCGCTGCCCGCGTCTCCCCTTGGCGACTGGAATGGACTTCTAGCAATCCATAAAGCCGTTCTACCACCTGCACCCCTGGACGCACAGAAGCAGATTTTAGGGCAATATCCATTAAGCGGATTACCTCAATCCCTGGCGAGACTTCAATCCACAGAGAAGCATCACCTGGTAATGGCAAAAAACCTGCTGCCACCGTCCCCATGTAAGCTGCGTGTTGAGGTTGTAAGCTGTCTATAAACACATAACTGCGTAATTCAATACCCAAAACTTAAATCTCCAAGCTCGTCATTGGTCATTGGTCATTAGTCATTAGTCATTTGTGAGTTTCTAGCGATCGTCAGTAAAAATACCAATAGAGGCATAATTAAAGACTTACAGTGAAGGTGAGAGATAGTACCAATTACCAATTACCAAACTCTCACGTAGGCTGACTGTAGTTAAGTATAATCAGAATTAATATGCGATCGCGTTCGTAAATTTCTGTCCAGAATCCTGCCAAGAATATAACTATGTTGGATTTCCTCAATCCGATTCTCAACCGTCATCCAGAGCGAGTCAAAGCCAAGGTTGAGATTTACACCTGGCAGACTTGCCCCTACTGCATTCGCGCCAAATTATTGCTGTGGTGGAAGGGTGTCAACTACACGGAATACAAGATTGATGGTGATGATGTAGCTAGAAATACAATGGCAGAACGCGCCAACGGACGGCGCACCGTTCCGCAAATCTTCATCAATAACGAGCATGTCGG
>NZ_JBOFLP010000056.1:0-6275 GCF_051657925.1 Chroococcidiopsis sp. | reverse complement strand
TTGTGATTAATCGTGCATCTCGCCGTGTTTTACTGATTGAGAATGAGAATGCGATTCGAGAACTAGCTCAGCTTTGTTTAGAAATCGCTGCTGGCTGGGAAGTTTTGGTTGCCGATTCACGTTGCGAAATTGTTGTCTTAGCCCAGACAAGACAAGTCGATGCGATTTTATTAGACTTGGATGCCTGCACTACCAAGTATAGCGATCGCTCAGTAGAAGTTGCAGCAGATCTAACACCCGATCGCGATTGGTCAACAATCTTACAACAACTACAGCAAAACCCCGTCACTCAGCATATTCCTGTGATCCTATTAACCAATACCATACACTCTTATCAGTTACCACAATCGCTGAATTTAGGCGTAATTGTTGCGCTCGCCAAGCCATTCGATTTATTAGCTTTGGCTAACCAAGTCGCGATCGCGCTGAACTGGAACTAGTGACAGAAGGCACTCGTTAAAGTCACAATTTCTTCAAACTGAAAATTATTGACTAAATGCGCGATCGACTGGGCTAAAGATGCGTGTGATAGAGGAATTTGGGCGATTAATTGATGCAATAACTTAGCATTAACGCAAATCGCCGCTTGGCGCAATTGTTCGATCCATTCAACAGGCATGACTTGTAACGATGAAGCATGAAGATTGCGGTTTGAATCGAGCGCTTTTCTCCCTTCTTCCTCCTTGTAAATATACTGCACGCCAAGATATTCAGTCATTTTCTCAAATAGAACTTCGGCACGGAAGGGTTTGCGGATAAAGTCATCGCAGCCAGTAGCAACGGCAATTTGGCGTTCTTCCTCAAAAGCACTACCAGTTAAGACAATGATAATGGGAGCATCTGGGGCTGATTTGATTTGTTTGGTGGCTGCGTATCCATCCATGACAGGCATTCGCAGATCCATCCAGATTAGGTGCGGTTGCCAACTTTGCCAAATTGCGATCGCCTCTCGTCCGTTCTCTGCTTCTCGCACGTCAAACCCTACAGGTTGGAGTAGTTCTAATAACAACTGTCGATTGCTGGGCTTATCCTCCACAATCAAAATCCGATATGCAGGCTGTCCCGCAGCTAACCCGATAACTTGTCTGGAGGTTGTTGGTGATGGAATGACATCGGCTGCGGTATTCTCTGCTTGAATATAAAACTCAAAGCAACTTCCCTCACCCAAACGGCTTTCCACCGTAATATTTCCACCCATCAATTGCACGAATTTGCGACTAATCGGCAATCCCAACCCCGTTCCCTCCTGAGAACTAATACCCGCTTCCGCTTGCACGAACGGATCGAAAAGGCGATCGATTTCTGCTGAAGCAATTCCGACTCCGGTGTCTTCGACTGAAAAATGTATTGTCATTTGTCCTTGGTCATTGGTCATTTGTTGAGCATCTTTTGCTAATGACAAATGACGGATGACAAATGACACTCGTAAAGTTACACTTCCAGCCTGAGTAAATTTAATCGCGTTGCCAATTAGATTGACTAAAACCTGACGCAGTTTACTTTCGTCGGTGCGGATGCATTCGGGTAGATCGGGCGATCGCTCAACGGTAAATTCTAATCCTTTGGATGTCGCTTTAAATTGAAACATTTGTTGTAGTCCATCCAATAAATGATGCAGGTTGAAATCTTGCTCGTTGAGCGCGATCCTGTCTGCTTCAATTTTGGACATTTCCAGCACGTCGTTAATGAGGGTGAGGAGGTGTTCGCCGCTGCGACTAATCGTATCGAGATATTCCTGTTGTTTGGGATCGAGCCTACTGCTGCGAGTCAGGAGTTGCGTAAAGCCTAAAATTACGCTTAGGGGAGTACGTAATTCGTGGCTCATGTGAGAGAGAAACTGAGTTTTGGCATGATTTGCGACTTCTGCGGCTTCTTTTGCCTGCGCTAGGGTGACTTCAGTAGCTTTGCGATCGCTAATATCGCGGGCTACCCAAAGGACTGTATTCTGAGAAAGAATAGAGACACTAGCGGAAAACCAAGTTTTTTTACCTTGAATCGGTAAGTAGTATTCAACATTAATACTTTTTTGCAGACAATCTCCTAGATCGCCAGATTGTTGTTGCAAATACAGCGTGCGTCGAATTGCGTCGAGATACAAATCCGCAGTTTCCTTGGGTAAAATGTCATGTACGGTTTTGCCAATCCGTTGCACGCGGGGTTTGTAAGCCAATGATTGTTTGGGAATATATTTTAAGTAACGCCCCTCAGCATCAAAGACAATTACGGTATCTGTCATGGCAGCAAACATGACTTGCAGTTCTGCTTCCGAAGCTTGTAGCGCCGCTTCTGCTTGATGGCGATCGCTAATATCGGCGATTGCGCCTTCCAAACACGCTTCTGCAACGTTTAACCGTGCCGAAAATAGCCCCCAGAATGTCGTTCCGTCTTGTCGGCGAAATTGCTGCTCGAAGTTGTTAATTTCGCCTTGCTGTTGTACGATTTCGAGCATTTGCTGACGTTGGCTGGGATCGACGTAAAAATCGATAGTGCGCTTATGTCCGACGATTTCTGCTGGCGATTCATGCCCCAACATATTTGCACATCGCTGGTTGGCAGCCAAAATTAAACCATCTTCCAGCCGCACGCGAAAAATACCGAACAGGGAGTTCTCAAAAATTGCCCGTAATTTTGCTTCGCTTTGTTGTACGGCGATCGCAGAGGTGCGGAGTTTCCAAATAATTGAAGTGGCAATTCCAATAATTAATAATGTAGAGAGTAAGTAAAGCGCCAGTCGATTCAAACTTGCAGTATCGAGTGCTTGTTGATAGGCGTTGTAGTAAGCTTGGGCAATGTCTTCACCGCGATCGCCAGTCGGTAGCGACAATATGTTATTTACTAAGCGATCTCCTTGGGGACGGCGCGTTAAGATGATACGCGCATGGGCGATCGCTCGTTCTACATCCGCGCGTTGAGCTGTAGGGCGAGATACAGCAAGAATTTGGGAAATTGTACCTTCAATCTGTGGTTTTAATTCTTGGCTGGTGGTGAGGTTGAATAACAGTACGTCCTGCAATAATTTATTCAGCAGAGCTGCTAAAGTTGGATCGATCGTCTGATTCTGGAGCAAACTGTTGACAGAAACAGGAAAATATGACTCAGAATTACGCAAAATAGCTATTTGAGACTTAAACTGTTCGATCTGGCTTTCCTTGTCCTGATAGAGTTGAATATGTAGTTCAATAGCGCGGTCGATTGACTGTCGTTCGCCTGCATCAAGAAACACCGGAATTTGTTGTAAATCTGCTTGAATTCGTTTCAGTTTTGCCAATTCATGCACGATCGGATCGTAGTACGGCAGCAATCCCAACCGTGCTTGCAAGACATTTTGATTTATCCGCGCATCGAGTTCTTGAATTCGTAGTAAATTACTAATGTAGCGATTGTGTCGGTTGGGGTCGATCGCCTGCGATTTCATCCACAGCAGTAAAAATAAGATGACTGCACCCGTTGGCAGCAAATAGCCGCTCAGGGCAGAAACGAATGTTTTCAAGCGCAGTGGATGCATATCAGTTATCAGTTGTCAGTTATCAGCGACTTACGACTTACGACTTCAGAATGCTCTCCCGTCAGAGTGCGGAGAAACTGAACGATGAACTGGGTATCTCGAGCGGAAAGCGATCGCCCCAGTTGATACTTTGCCATGATGTTAATTGCTTGCTCTAATGTTTGCACAGAACCGTCGTGAAAATAGGGTGCTGTTAAGGCAACATTGCGGAGGCTAGGGACGCGAAAGACAAACATATCCGCTTCATCTTGAGTGACGTTATAGCGCCCTAAATCTACTTTCGCAATCTTACCGCGATCGCGGAAATAGTCGCCCATAATGCCAAACTTTTGAAACAAATTGCCTCCCACATTCATTCCTTGATGGCAACTAACGCAACCGTAAGTTTGGAATAGTCGATAGCCTTCTTTTTCTGTAGCACTAATCGCAGATTTATCGCCGCGTAAGTAGCGATCGAAGCGCGAATTGGGAGTGTATAGCGATCGCAAATAAGTGGCGATCGCATCTACAACATTTGTGGCTGTCAAACCATCAGGATAATTTTGGTTAAACGCCCGTACATAGTCTGGAACCCGTTGCAACTTTGGCAGCAAAACTTGCCATTGAATTCCCATTGCTCTAGGATTTTGAATCACGGCTGTGGTGAAGTCTTCCAACGTGGAAAATTTACCATTCCAATTCAAGTAAGCATTAAATGCTGAATTATAGACAGTCGGGGTGTTAACATTACCTACCGCACCATTCACGCCAATTGAAAAAGCCTTATTATCTGCCCCTCCGCGATTGAGAGCGTGACAACTGAGGCAAGAAATCCTATTATCTGAGGAGAGTCGCCGATCGTGAAACAGTTGCTCGCCCAACGCCACCTTACCTCGATCCAAGGAAATCTGGAGTGGAATTGGTTGAATCGGTTCATCCACTTGTACGGTTTCTATGCGTTCAAACACAGCTTCTCTCATTGGTTGGGGCGTTTGGATGCGTTGCCACCAAATGGCTACCAATGTTGCCAAAATTACCAATGCAACGAGATATATCCTGCGAAGAACTTGCTTAGTCATCAATAAGAAGTTTTTGTTATATAGCGTTTCTATTTGATTTGCGAACATTTTGTCAAGGCTGTTAATAGTTAATAGTGGCCGATCGTTGACCATTAACCATTGACAGTCCTGATAGAAGTTTTACTTCGCTGTTTAGACTCGCTATATAATTATCAGACGAGTCAATTATTTTTATGCAGATTGAAAAAAATGGAGATATTCTGATCGTCGATGACAAGCCGGATAACCTACGGCTATTATCTGCCATGTTGAGCGATCGCGGTTATGAAATACGCGCAGTGATGAGCGGATCGGCGGCTTTAATGGGAGCGCAGGCACAGCCACCAGACTTAATCTTATTAGATATTAATATGCCTGAAATGAACGGATATGAAGTTTGTCAGCGCCTCAAAGCAAATCATCTGACTCAAAATATTCCCATCATTTTTATCAGTGCGTTAAACGAAGTTTTGGATAAAGTCAAAGCCTTTACATTTGGTGGAGTCGATTACATCACCAAACCATTTCAAGAAGAGGAAGTCTTCGCCCGCATTGAAACTCAGCTATCTTTACGTCGGATGCAAGTGGCATTACAAACCCAAAACGATCGCTTGCAGCAAGCAGAAGCCAATCTCCGCTGCGCCTTGGAACAGGAACAGACGTTAAACCAGCGGATCGAAGAAATGACTGCAATAGAAGAACGCCATCGCATCGCCCGCGATATTCACGACTCTCTGGGACATATTTTAGTCGGACTCAACATTCAAATGGAAACCGCGCTAACGCTTTGGCAAACAGCACCCGATCGCGCTTTTGAGTTTCTGGGCGAAGCAAAAAAACTAGGAACTGAGGCATTAAACGCCGTGCGCCGTTCGGTAACAGATATTAGGTCAGATCCGTTGCAAGGTCAATTATTAGATCGGGCGATCGCTGCCTTAATCGAAGAATTTCATCATACAACAGGCATTGCCCCTGAGTGTCAGCTCGATCTCTCCTTTCCCTTTTCTTACTCAGTAAATACTGTGGTATATCGAATTGTGCAAGAAGGATTGACAAATATCTGCAAACATGCAGAAGCTACATCTGTCCAGTTACAAATTCAAACCACGCCCACCGAGCTATCACTGAAGCTGCAAGATAATGGTGGCGGCTTTTGTGCCGATGAAAACCAGAATGGCTTCGGATTGCAGGGAATGCGCGAACGAGTGCTAGCGGTTGGAGGACAGTTAGAAATTACCAGCGCACCTGGCAATGGTTGTAGAATTACAGCCAGATTTCCTAGAAATGAGGGAGCAGGGAGCAGGGAGTAGGGAGCAGAGGGGCAAGAGGGGCTTCAGGTGCAGAGGGGCAGAGGGTGCAACAATCAACCAATGACCAATGACCAATAACCAATGACCAATGACTAATTAAAATGATTCGGGTGCTACTGGTTGAAGATCAAGAGATTGTCCGACGCGGCTTGAAAACCTTGCTGGAAATTAAACCTGACTTGCAAGTAGTGGGAGAAGCTAGTAACGGACAGCAAGCAATTGACGCAGTAAGATCGCTATACGCCAAATCCGATCCACCAGATATTGTCCTCATGGATATTCGGATGCCAGTTATGGATGGCGTGACGGCGACTCAACAAATGTGCCAGGAATTTACCAATATTAAAGTTTTAGTTCTAACTACATTTGACGATGCCAATTATGTATCGGAAGCTCTACGCTTTGGTGCGAAGGGATATTTAT
>NZ_JBOFLP010000055.1:0-10764 GCF_051657925.1 Chroococcidiopsis sp. | reverse complement strand
GACCGTACTTTCGCATCATCGTGCGCTCGAATAGTTTACCGATTTGCTCGGTTTCGCTTTTGAGCATGGTGGTTTGGTTGGCAATCCCAACTTTTTCAAGATCTGTATCGGGATTGAATCCTGCCGAACAAGCACGGCTAAATTTTGCTATGAATTCGTCGCGGCTACCTCCATTCAAGATGTAATCGCAAACGTATTCAGCTTGTGCCATATTCAACACGATTAAATATTTATTCGCAAAAGAACTAGTGGCGATCGTTTCTTCGTGGTTGTACTTGCCGTGAATAATTGAAGTGTACTCGCTTTTTTTATGTTTTTCTACGGTATTCCAAACTTTAGCCACCCAGGGACAAGTCGTATCGACAATCGTGCAATTTTTCTCTTTGAGTAGCTGCATTTCCTGTACGCTAGCCCCAAAAGCGGGTAGGATTGCCACATCGCCCGATTCTACGACTGTAAAATCTTTAATTCCGCCGTCAACTGGAATAAAGCCCACTTGCATTTCCTGCAACCGCTGGTTAACAGAGGGGTTGTGGATGATTTCGTTGGTAATCCAGATCCGCTGCGTGGGGAAATGTTGGCGCGTCTCGTATGCCATTGCTACGGCTCGTTCTACTCCCCAGCAAAAACCAAATGCCTCTGCTAAGCGAATTGTTACGTCACCTTGTTGCAGAGTATAGCCGTTATCTCGAATTTGCTGCACCAGATTGCTTTGATATTCCGACTGCAACATCCCAGAAACTTCAGCTTCATGACCGAACCCTTTACGATGATAGTTTTCCGAGTGTTGGAGCGATCGTTTAAAAGCTTTCGTATCCATGCAGTGTTTCCCCATAAGCGTCTCTATTCTCGATCGTAAGCTGTTTGGCTACCTTTCTCAAAGCGCGATCGCTCTAATGTACCAATCGGACTGCTACATCAACTCATCGTAATTGCCGCGTTGTTTATCGTCTAATTTATCGCATCCGTGTAGAAGAGAATTTACTCACGCTCTTTGTGAAGTTTATTACTAGTTTAAAGCGGATGAAAATCTGAAGCAGTTCATTATAGCACCTGACCTGCTAATAGATTTGGACTGTCTATAACATTATTAAAAAAGTTAGTTTAGTCAAATCTGGGTATAATATGATACTATGAAACAAAAGTTATAGCGTTACAAAGTTGTAAAAACAAGTCCGTAATTACTACGAACTACTGGGGATTGCAATCAAAATCTCCAAATTAGTTGGGGTAAATACTAATTCTGTTCTGAGATGAAGTTTATCGCGAGATAGCAGTGAGGAAAATTCTAGTAATTGATAATGATGCATATTCTCTACTATTAATTTCTGACTTTCTCGCCTTGAATAACTTTCAGGTTTTGACCGCAGATAATAGTCGCTCGGGCTTGCAATTAGCCAGAGAACAACAGCCAAACTTAATTATTTGCGAACTGGAGCTGCCAGAACAAAATGGATACGAAATTTTAAGACAGTTGCGTGATGAACCGATTACAGCTAGTATACCTATCTGGTTTCTTTCATTTGAAGCAGATATGGCAACTCGTCGCCGTGCTTTACAACAAGGGGCTGACGGTTACTTTCATAAACCAGTAAACTTAAACGAATTGCTCTCAGCAATTAACAGTCTTTTTAGCGGGTAACTGGTTGTTGGTAGACGGTTGACAGTGACTAGTGGCTGGTAGTAGATAGGGTGTAGGGTGTAGGGTGTAGGGTGTAGGGTGTAGGGTGTGGGAAGTGTGGAAAGTGTGGGGTGTAAGAATTTTGAATTTTGAATTTTGAATTTTGAATTTTGAATTGTTTTGCTCCCTCAGCTCCCTCAGCTCCCTGTTCCCTGATAACTGCTCCCTACTCCCTGCTCCCTGCTCCCTATGATCTGGAATCGCCATCACATTTTGTCTCTAGAAGATTTTACGCCGGAAGAATACAACACGGTGTTGCAGACCGCTGCAAGTTTTCGAGAGGTGTTGACGCGGCGGACGAAGAAAGTCCCAACCTTACAAGGACAGGTGGTAACGAATTTATTTTTTGAATCTTCGACTCGTACCCGCAGCAGTTTTGAATTAGCAGCCAAACGTTTATCGGCAGATACGCTAAACTTTACCGCCTCTACCTCTTCTTTGACGAAGGGGGAAACAATATTAGACACGGCAAAAACCTACTTGGCAATGGGAACCGATATGATGGTGATTCGCCATCGAGAAGCGGGAGTTCCTCAAGCGATCGCAGCTGAAATGGATCGCTTGGGTGTGCGCGTCGGAGTCTTGAATGCTGGGGACGGACAGCACGAACATCCTTCTCAAGCTTTACTCGACCTATTTACAATTTGCACTCTGCTCGATCCCGATCGTCCGCGCTTGGAACTGTTACAGGGGAAAAAAATTGCGATCGTTGGGGATATCCTTCATTCACGGGTAGCGCGATCGAATATCTGGAGCTTAACCGCTAGCGGGGCAGAAGTCCACCTCGCCGCACCGCCGACTTTGTTACCGCAGTTGTTTGGGGAGTTTGTCGGAGAGCAGGGAGCAGGGAGCAGGGAGCAGGGAGCTGAGGGAGCAACTACCAACTACCAACTACCAATTCCCAATTACCAATTACCAAATCGCAAATTATTTTTACATTGGCAAATCGAACCTGCATTACAAGATGCAGATTTTGTGATGACACTGCGGTTGCAAAGGGAACGCATGATGCAGCATCTTTTACCAAGTATTAGAGAGTACCATCAGTTATTTGGGATTACGCGCGATCGCCTACAATTTTGTAAACCTGATGTCAAAGTTTTACACCCAGGTCCTGTCAACCGTGGCGTAGAAATTAGTTCCGATCTGATGGACGATCCTCAATTCAGTCTGATTTCTCAGCAGGTGACGAGTGGGGTAGCGGTGCGGATGGCACTGTTATATCTGATGGGTGGGGGTAAGGTTTAAAATATTACTATGGAAGTTACACTGAATCGGTACATCGAAATTACACCAGAAATACGGGGTAGAAAGCCGAGAATTGCTGGAACCCGCATCACAGTGGCAGATATTGCCATGATGTATTTGCAGATGGGACAGTCATTGGAATTAATTGCAGGTAAGTACGATCTCCCCTTAGCATCTGTTTATGCAGCAATGGCATATTACTACGATCGCCAAGCCGAAATCGAGCAGCAAATGCAGGCAGATGAAGCATTTGTCAATGCTTTGATGCACAGTCGTCCTTCTAGACTGCAAGCAAAGCTGAAGGCTTTGAGAGGTGAGTAACCGCATTCGTTTCCATTTGGATGAAAACGTCGATCCTGATATTGCTCTAGCTTTACGCCGTCAATCGATTGATGTCACAACGACAGTAGAGATGGGGTTAAGGGGACAAACAGATGAGGCACAATTAGCATTTGCTTGTCAGCAAGGGCGTATTATTGTAACGCACGATACGGATTTCCTCAAAATTGCCAGTCAAACCACAGAGCATTGGGGTATTGCTTTTTGTAAAAAGGATGTTCGCACTCTCGGAGAGATTATTCGTAGCTTGATTCTGATTTCCGAGGTGCTGACTCCTGATGAGATGAAAGGATGGATTGAGTATCTTTAGATAATGCCCTGTTACTGATGTATGTGGAGAACCTTTGATTGACATTCTTTTTATTTCGATTAAACTAGAAATATGGAAAATAAAGAGACAGCTCAGTACGCAGATATTTTTGCGGCACTGGGATCGGAACCTCGGCTGGAGATTATGCGATCGCTGTTTGCTGCTTATCCAGAAGGAAGGACAGTAGGGGAGATTCAAGCGGTGCTGAATATTCCCAATTCCACCCTTTCACACCATTTGGAAAAGTTACGGCATGAAGGTTTAGTGAATGCCAAGAGAGATAAACAATTTCTTTGGTATTCCGCCAATGCTGCAACGATGGAAGATTTATTGTCCTTTTTGTACAACGGTTGCAGTATTCGCCAACATACCTCAAAAGCAGATGAAACATACTCATCTGCGGAACTAATTCAAAATGAATCTACTTATGGAGGATTTATGTTTGAAGGATTTTTGCGATCGCTAGAAGGTTTTTTTGGCAGTATTTTCGATCGAGTTGCCTTACCTATAGGATTTGAAAGATTTACTCAACAGGCAATTCAAGCAATTATTCTAGCTCAATATGAAGCTAAGCGCTTGAAACATCATTACATCGGTACAGAACAGTTATTACTGGGCGTAGTTGCTGAAGAAAGCGGACTTCCCGCGCGAGTTCTGACTGCAATGGGAGTTAATTTTGAGAATACTAGAATTGAAGTAGAAAAAAGAATTGGCAGAGGTACAGGTTCGCCGAGATCGGAAGTTCCCTTTACTCCAAGGGCAAAGCAATGCTTAGAATTTTCTTTAAAACAGGCACGAGAATTCAACCATAGACATATTGGCACGGAACATTTATTGTTAGGAATTCTCCGCGAAGGGCAAGGCATGGGAGTAATAGTATTGAGAAATTTAGGCGTAGACTTGGAAAACTTAGAACAGAGATTGAGAACGGAAATGGGTAATGAGCCAAGGCTTAGCGAATAGAATTTGCGCCTACACAAGCGTAGACGCGCAGGGGCTTGCCGCAGGCTAGTCCGCAAGGCAAGGACTAGTGGAACACAGAGGCTTTGAAAGCTGCGGAGGCAGGTTTTGTACGCGGCTAATGTTAGGCAACGGGTTGCCCAACCGCCCGCTTCTGTGTAGCCACGACTTACAATCGCCCAGTATAAGATCTAAAGTAAACCTACAATTCTTGAGTTGTGGCGGCGAGTTTGGTGAAAGATTCTGCCATTGCCATCGATCGCTCTGAAGTCTTGCTAGCAATATTTGCTGCTTGCAAAATAGCCTGATTAGCAGCAGCCGAAGCCTGTGTTTGACTGGTTGCAACTTGGGAAACCCGTTCAAAAAATGAGATCATCTGGGCGCTGAAAGCAGCAATTTGATTGAGTTTTTGCTGAGTTTCTTCTATGACTTGACGTTTAACGATCGCCTGTTCTGTCCCCTCAATCGCGATCGCGGCTTCCCTGGTATCTGCCTGAACGTTTGCCACCAGAAGTTTCATTTGAGTAAATTCTGTTTCTAACTGCCCAATTGAAGCAAGCAATTTCTCTGCTATGGGAAC
Organism: Chroococcidiopsis sp.; assembly: GCF_051657925.1. Lineage (NCBI taxonomy): Bacteria > Bacillati > Cyanobacteriota > Cyanophyceae > Chroococcidiopsidales > Chroococcidiopsidaceae > Chroococcidiopsis > Chroococcidiopsis sp. Next base: position 5,646 of record NZ_JBOFLP010000055.1, on the reverse strand, counting down.
AAACTCTGAATTGTCTCCGTTGGTAGTGCGTGAGACAGCAAATTTAATATTCATCGCTTGCAACTGAAGTTGATACATGACCTGACCGATAATCTCAATTGCTGGCGGTAATTTTTGGGTCGAGCGATCGAGTCGATCTAGCTTTTGAGCAACTTCAAAAATTGCTGTTTGGGTAGCCACAATAGTATTGATAGTTCGCTTGACAATCCCTTCACCAGTTTCTACTGTGGGTTTGGCTGGCTGAATTTGGCGTTCTGCTTCTTGGACGGTAGCAACAATTTTTTCCGTGACTTGAGCGACAGCCTGGACGCGATCGTAGGCAAGTGTAACCGAATCCATTTGGGCGATCGCTTCTTGGGAAAGAGTTTTGACAGAGGTTTGGCTACTTCGCAGCATTTCTGAGATCTGACGCTGAAGTCCCTCTTTTTGCTGGCGTTCCTCTTGAGATGTCGCTGTAGCTGTTTGATAGGCTCTATCGATTTGGTTGAGCGACCTAGCATGGTCGAGGGCAAATCCAACTTGAGTCGCTAATTGGGTAAATAGATCGATCTCCCACTGTTGCCAGTGGCGCGGCTTGGTACACTCATGAGCGATTAACAGACCAAACAAGCGATCGTCCTTCAAAATCGGGGCAACTAAATTCGCTCTGACGGCAAACGGTTCTAGCTGTTGCAAATAGCATTCGCTCATATCCGCAGCATAGATATCATCGATCGCGCTTACCCTTCCCTGTTGATATTTTTCAACATAACCATGTGCAAAACACGGGTCTTGAATTTGCGCCCACATAGCTTTGGGAAATCCTGGTAAGACCGATTCGGCGATGACCGTACCGTACCAGTCAGCGTCAAAACCATACACCAGCACGCGATCTGTTTGTATCGCTTTGCGGACTTCTTCAACGGTAGTTTTGAGAATGTCCTCTTCGTTGAGCGAGGCTCGAATGCGGCGCGTTACCTGGGCGAGTAATTGACTGCGAGAACCCTCAGCATCGATACGTTGTAACAACCTAGCATGGTCGAGGGCAAATCCGACTTGAGCGGCTAACTGGGTAAATAAATCGATCTCCCATTGCTGCCAATGACGGGTTTTAGCACACTCATGGGCAATCAATAAGCCAAATAAGCGATCGTCTTTGAGTATAGGTGCGACTAAATTTGCCTTGACGGCAAATGGTTCGAGTTGTTGTAAATAACACTCGCTTAAATTAGCAGCATAGATATCCTCGATCGCGTTTATCCTACCCTGCTGATACTTATCTACATAATCTTCAGCAAAGCACGGGTCTTGAATTTGCGCCCACATAGCTTTGGGAAACCCTGGTACGACTGATTCAGCGATGACCGTACCGTACCAATTGAAGTCAAAGCCATAAACGATGACCCGATCTGTTTTCATCGCCTTACGGACTTCTTCGACGGTAGTTTTAAGCATATCCTCTTCGTTGAGCGAAGCTCGAATTCGACGGGTAATATCGATCGATAGCTTGGCTTGCTTGGCTTTCGTATCTATTTGTTCGAGCAAATCAGCGTGTTTGAGGGCAAATCCAACTTGTGCCGCTACATGGGCAATTAAATCGATTTCCGAGTGCTGCCAGGAGCGTGACTGCCTACACTGATTGGCGATTAATAAGCCATATAGCCGATTGTCTTTGATAATTGGAGCGCTTAATTGTGACGCGATCGCGAATCTCTCTAATAGTCCAATCCGAGCATCAGGTAGATCCGCTTGATATATATTATCGACTGCCTGCACGCGACCGTGGCGATATAACTCGATGTTTTCCCCTTGGAAAAAGTTGGTATCGATTGTCGCCCACAGCATTTTAGGATAGCTCGATGCTACTGATTCTTCTACAAAAGTTCCATCCCATAAAGAGTCATTATGACAGCGAAAGATTGCGACGCGATCGACTTTAAAGGCTTTGCGGACTTCTTCTACAGTCGTTCTGAGAACATCTGCTTCCGATAGCGATTCTCCGATCTGGTGCGCGATCTTCATCAAGATTCTGGCACGTTCGGCTTCAGCTTCTTGCTGCCATAACAGTTTTGGCAATTGTTGTTCGATCGCGCTGATATTTGACTCTAGGGCAACTAATTCGTCTTGACCAGCAACGCGATCGCGAGCATCTAGATCTTCTTGACTCAATCTATTGACTAATTTAGTAGAAACTGCTGTAGCATCTAATACTGGACGAATGGCACGATGCACTAAAAAAAATGCGATCGCCGCCGCCCAAGCTGCGATTAATCCAGTTTCCAGTACTTGCGATTGTAGTTGCCGTTGCAGGGCATTTTCTGTTGTGGTTAACTCAGTGATATTTTGCTGTCTGGCTTGGGTAACTTGTTTGTGAATCGCCTGAGTTCCCAAGTAATTCGTCGTACCAACTACCAATGCTGGAAGGGCGCTAGCAACAACAGCCGCGATCGTTGCTTTCAATTTTAAATTCCACGATCGCATCCGCTGAATTGGTCGCAGCGTGTTGCTTCTCTTCAAGTCCCCTTGATGAGAGTCTGTACCCAGAGTGGTACTAGAATTTGCCTTACCATTTTTGGATCGAGAAAAAGGATCTTGAGTCTTAGGCATATTCTTAAGGTTGTCATTTGTCATTTGTCATTTGTCATTTGTCATTTGTCATTTGTGGTAGTTGGTTTTGACTTTTGACTTTTGACTTTTGACTTGGTTAAAAATAGCCTATCGCTTCAATCATTCGCTGGTTATCAATATGGTTGTCGATTCTTTATTTGTTTGTTGGCAATTCTTTAGGTTAAACGACCGTCTTCCATTTCAATTATGCGATCGGCAATATCGAGAATTCTGTTGTCGTGAGTCACCATCAAAATAGTACATCCCTGTTCTTTAGCTAGAGATTGCATGAGTTCGACGACATCGCGTCCCGATTGCTTGTCCAATGCAGCTGTAGGTTCGTCTGCTAGGACAATTTTTGGATGATTGACCAAAGCACGAGCGATCGCAACTCGTTGTTTTTGTCCTCCAGAAAGATTGTCTGGATAGTAATCAATTCGATGATCTAAACCTACAGTTTGTAATATAGCTTTCGATCTAGCCTCAGCAGATGATGGAGATAGATCGCGGTCTAATTCTACCGACATTTGTACGTTTTGCTTTGCTGTTAAAAATCCTAATAAATTGTGAGCTTGAAATATATAACCAATTTGCCGACGAAACTTGACTAGTTGTTTTTCGCTCGTACCAAAAAGTTCTTTGCCTAAAATTTTTAAACTTCCTTCTTGCACGGAACGCAAACAACCAATTAAAGTCAGTAATGTCGTCTTACCCGATCCTGATGCTCCAGTCACGAGGGTAATTTCTCCAGCGTTAATTTCTAAATTAATATCGAATAAGGTCTGTTTTCTTAGCGTCCCTTTGCCATAGTAGTGATTGAGATTTTTTACGACAATAACAGATTCTTTTTTCATTGCCTTCAGTTTTATCGAACTAGAAAATATCTGCTGGATCGGCAGACCGTAGTTTACGCACAGCAATAAAACCAGAAATAAAACACATGAGAACCGTTAATAAAAATACCATGACTGCTCGACTAGCAGTCATAAAAATTGGTAGTAAAGTTGCGTTTCTAGCTAAATTGTATTGTAAAATTGCAAAAGCAAACCCAGGTACGTAGCCTAAACTGGCTAAAATCAAAGCTTCTTGAAAAACGACTAACAATAAATAGGTTTGCGTATACCCCATTGCTTTCAAAGTAGCATATTCAGATAAATGATCGGACACTTCACTATAAAGAATTTGATAAACAATTACGGTTCCGACAATGAAACCCATAATTGTTCCCAAGGTAAATATAAAGCCAATTGGAGTACTGCGCGCCCAGTAGTCTTTTTCGTAATCGACAAATTCTTGTTTAGAAAAAACTTTGACATCATCCGGTAAATATTGCCTCAGCTTTTCTAAAACCATCTCAGCATTTGCCGCTGGTTTTAATTTAATGACACCTATATCAATTAAGCCATACTTTCGATCTTTGAATAAGCGCAAAAAATTTTGGTCGCTAGTAATTAAATTTCCATCAGAACCAAAAGATGCTCCTAATTCAGCTATTCCTCCTACTTCGATCCGTCGTCCGCCTACCTCGGCTGTAATCTTTTTCCCTTGCTCGAACTCAGAAGCGATCGCGCCAAACTCCGGTCGAGAACCGCGATCGAAGAGAACGACATCGGGCAATTTAATCTTTTCTATATTTTGTTGTACCCCTGGTAAATTGAAAACTTTATCTCTGGGATTAGTTCCAATCACTAAAACCTCAGCTAGCGCTTTAGTCTCGGGGTTTTTCCATTCAGTCAAGCCTAAATATATAGGATGTACGGACGCAACTTCTGAAACTGCTAAAGTTTGATATAAGCGTCTTTGAGAGAAGCTTTCTAAAAAATTGATGGCGTTAGATTGAGGGTTGATTAAGACAATTTCGCCATCTAAACTAGAATGCAAACGCACGTTGCTATCAAATAAAGCTTGCTGAAAAGCCAGTTGCATAAACATGAGAATATCAGCAAAAGCAATTCCAGCTAGTGCGACTAGTAGCCGAGGCTTTTCTCTCGTCAATTGCAACCAAGCTAAAGGAATTTTGCGTTTAATTAATTTTGTCATTGGTTGTTAGTTGTTGGTTGACGGTAAACGCGCTCGCTACACTCCGTGAAGACAGTTGACAGTTGACAGTTATCAGTTGCCAGTGAAGAAAGGGTGTAGGGTGTGGGGTGTAGGGTGTGGGGTGTGGGAAGTGTGGGGTGTAGTGGATTGTTAACTGGTCACTGGTCACTGGTCACTGGTCACTGATAACTGCTCGTGCGCTCCCTGCTCCCTCAAATATTAATTTTGACAATAACTTTGGCGTAGGTAAGACCGGAAACTCGTTGGCTGGCTTCTGGGGGTAGACCGACTTTGATTTCGACGACTCTGGCATCAACGTCGGCGGCGGGATCGCTGTCGAGTGCGTCTTGTTTACCGATCTGCCTACCAACGTCAATGACTGTGCCTCTCAGTTCACCAACGAAGGCGAGATTCTCGCTACTAATCGCGGCTTTTTGACCGAGGCGAATTTTGCTAATGTCTTCTTCTAAGACTTCGGCAATGGCGATCATTTGCTCGGTGCGCCCCATTTCTGCAATGCCTGCGGAACTGATTTTTTCTCCGGCGCGAGTGTGAATTTTGAGAATTTCGCCGCCAGTTGGCGCGCGCACGTAGGCGAGTGTCAAGTCTGCTTGAGCTTGTTTCATCGCCGCGATCGCCCTGTCAACTTCAGATTGCGCCAGTTGTACGTCCACTGGACGAACTTCTTGAATTTTATTTAAAGTCGCTTGTGCTGCTTCAATTTGCTTTTGCAGCGTCGCGATCGTCTGTTGGCGAGTCGATTGAGTTTCGTTTAATTGTTCGGTAGCAGATTTAGCATTCAAACTGCGGCGATCGAGTTCTTGAGAGGAGATCGCACCGTTTTGATACAACTGCTGGTAGCGTTGCAGATCGATCGCGGCGTTACGCTGCTCGGCTTCTAGGCGGGCAATTGTTGCTCGTAAGATTTGCTGTTGTCCGGCGAGTTCGGCTTGCAGGCGGGCGATCGTGGCTTGCTGTGCCTCAATTTCTCCGGTTTGCGCCCCTGCTTTGACTTTGGCT
>NZ_JBOFLP010000054.1:0-6630 GCF_051657925.1 Chroococcidiopsis sp. | reverse complement strand
AGCCATGTCTGGACTTTAGTTGTTTATGTAAATAAATGTAACACATTAAACCGAATTGTTGCAATTAATCTTTACATTGACCAAAAGATAAGAGGTAAGAAGATTGTAATCGGCGATCGGTCACCGATCGCTGTTCGCTGCTGCCTGACAACTAATAACTGCCTCCCTTGACAATCACGTAAACGCCCCAGATAGTAGCAGCGATCGCCAGTGCGAGCGACCAACCCTGATGGCTGCTGTTACTGGTTTTACCAGCTTGAGTGCGCAATGTTTCAATATCGATCCAAGCCGTAGCCCCACGGCGGAACCAGCCTGTTAAGATAACATGCCTTCCAATTAAATCGATAGGGTCGGTAGAGGGTCTAAGCAAAAGACAGCCGAGGGGTCCCAGCCAAGAAGCATAATGCAGCTTGACTAAGCCAGTTGGTAAGTGCAGCAGTAAATCTTGTCCGAACCAGTTGCCAATACCGCGCCGTCCTAACAACTTACCTTGGAGGCGGAGAGGCTGCGGGACAACTGGTAATAAATAGGGATTAGACAACAGCTCGGCAAGATTGGGACGATTTAGTAAGCTGGTAGACTTTGTTTCTGGAAATAAAGCATTTAGCCGCAGAAAAATACCGAGGCTCAAGCCAATCGCCAAGCTACCGCGCACGATCCACCAATCGCCCCACATCCAAGCTAAGTAAGGATTACCCAACCAGTAACCGCCGAGCCATCCAATCAGCCACATGAAACCGCTAAAAGCAGCACCGAGGAGAATTCCCAAGTAAGGAGAAACTTGTAATAGCAGTGAGTCGTGAAGAAAGAAGGGTGTGGGGTGTGGGGTGTAGGGTGTGGTGAGTGGTGCGAGATTGTTTTCCCCCAGCTTCCTTGTTCCCCTTGTCCCCCAACGACTCCCGACTCCCGACTCCCGACTCACTCGTAAATTTAATTCAGTATCCAAGCGCCAGTTATGGGCAATTCGATTCAGGCGTTGGAGGCGATCGCCAATTGAGGGATGAGTTTGATTGATGCTGAGCCAGTAGCGCAAAGGATTCATGCAGTCCCAGGCTAAAGCTGCCTCTAATTCAGGTAATGAATGTAGATTGCTCAGGGCGATCGCTTGTTTGTAGCTGATAATTGTGAGTAAGTCCCAACCTTCTAGCAACCAACTGGTATGTCCTTGCTGTTGAATATCTTGAGCCACACCACGGGCAATTTTGAGTATGGCGCGACTGAGGGCGTTAGGATTGCCAGTTAATTCTGCGGCAAGGCGATCGCTGTAGTATATGCGTAACTGAGAGAGCCAAAACGCAGGTAAACGCAGAAGCAACCACACTCCATAAGCAAAGTTAGCGGCGATCGCGATAAAGGCTTGTAGCGTTTTATTCGATATCTTGTTGCCCCACTGTGACAACTGGGAATAGGTTATGTAGGGTAACTGAGTAACTAATATAAATTGAGATAAAACGATAAAATCCCAATTAGCTATCTGCCCTAATTGTGTTGCATAGATAGCGGCAATTTCATCATCTGCGAGTTGCTCTAGCAGACCTTGACTTACGACTATTCTTGCCGTGCGGCGCAGGTTGCCATAAGTGAAAATAAGAGGCACGGCTGTAGGTAGCACGCGCAACTGAGGTAAACGATAGTGGTGCTGACGACAAGAGCGCTGTAGCAGCCTGCTAGCTTCTGGGCTAGAAATTTCCAAAGTTTCCAGAGATAGGTGTTGAAGCCCGTGCCACCATCTTAGTAACCCATCTATCAACCAAGGGGATAGGGCTAGCAACAGCACCAATACGAATGCGATCTTGGTAGTATGGTCGTGATAGAACGGTTGAAACGGTTCTAGATAGGGGAGTTTTACCAATAAATCGTTAGTCAATCCCATCGCCAACTCAATGAGTTGTTGGATCGACCAAAATAGAGCGATCGCGCTACCGCACTGTAACAACCAAAATGGAATCAAATTAACAGTTGGTAATGGCTGCCAGCGTTGCGCTCGTTGTGCTTGTCGAAAGGGAGCACTTAGCAGGGAGCAGGGAGTAGTGAAGGAAGAAAGATGTGGCGTGTGGGCTGTAGAATGTGGGGTTCGTAGTATTCTCTCCCTCAGCCTCCTCAGCTCTCTTCCCTGCTCCCTATTCTCAATAGCTATAGCAGACAATTCAGTGCTTAAATGAGTTGCCCAATCTCGAATTTGAGAACTGTTGCTACTTTGGGTTAAGAATCGGCAAAGAGCTATTAGATAATCGATGTCGCTGTCAGGGCTAGCTAACTGAGTTTGTTGCTCGGTGACGGAAATATTTTCTGTCTGACAGAGGATTTCTAAATGAGCGATCGCCCCTTGATAATCTTCTTGTTGCAGTGCTGTTTTTGTTGCCTCTAACAACATTTCAGGATCGCCAGTCATAGCCATAAACCATAAACTTTCTTGCTTTCACCGATTGCCAATACCTTATCGCCACCGATTCTGGCACAATCAGCTAGATATGAGTAGAAAGTGAGTCGTGAGTAGCGAAGAAAAGGGTGTGGGAAGTGTGGGAAGTGTGGGAAGTGTGGGAAGTGTGGGAGGAGACAAGGGAGAATTTTCGAGAGCGATCTCCCTTGTCTTCCTTGTCCCCCCTGTCCTCTTATCCTCCCGACTCCCGACTCCCGACTCCCGACTCCCGACTTCTAGCTAACAACATTTGTAATATTTCTGTAGCAGCCCGATCGCCTACGCCTGTTTCTCCTAGAAGCGATCGCATTTGCTGATAGTCTGTCAAAACTTGCTGGCGGCGAGTTGGGTTGAGCAGCAAGTCTAAAGCTTGTTGGGTAATATTTTCCGGTGTGGCTCGATCTTGAAGTAACTCTGGGACGATCTCGCGATCGACAACTAAGTTCGGTGGCGAAATCAAGGGTAAGTTAATTTTAAGGAGGTTGCGGGCGATCCACGCTGTAAATTGACTGACGCGATAAATTACGACTTGCGGCACGTCTAACAAGGCAATTTCTAGATTGACCGTGCCAGATTTAGTAATTGCTAAGTCAGCTGCCGCGATCGCCTCTAAAGTTTGACCGGAAAGTATAGTTGCTTGTAAGCCGTAATCTCGTACTGCTTGGGCGATCGGTTGGCGATAGATTTCTAAAGATAGGGGAATCCAAAAACGTACTTGTGGTAGTTTTGCCTGAATTGCTTTTGCTGCTTGAAACATTGCTGGCAGCAGATATTTTAATTCTTGGTGACGAGAGGCAGGAATTAACGCTATGCTCAAAGCCTCTGGTGCAATACCTAGCTTAGCCCTTGCTATTTCGCGACTAGGTGCTGCCTGCACGCGATCGAGTAGAGGATGCCCTACCCAAGTAACTGACACGCCCAAGCGTTTAAAATAAATGGCTTCTGCGGGAAATATTGCCAACAACCGATCCGTCATCTTGACTAAGCGATCGATTTCTCCCCGATTAGACCACCAGACCCACATTTGGGGAGCAATAAAATACACGATTGGAACTTGGGGAAAAGTTTGCCGGATGTAGCTGCCTAAAGCCAGATTGGGTCCGGCATAGTCTATGAGTACGACAAGATCGGGTGGATGTTGTTGGAGATACTGTTTAGTTTGGGTTTGAATTTTGAGGGTAGGTAAGACAAATGGGATTGCTTCCCAGACAGTACCAACAGAGCCAATGCTAGCAGTATTAGCCAAAAGACGAGCGCCAGCTGCTGCCATGCGATCGCCTCCCAAGGCAACAATTTCTAGAGGCAGATTGCGATCGCGGCTTTGACGGTGCAATGCTTCTACAAGTAAAGCTCCTTGAAGATCGCCCGAAACTTCGCCCGTACTAATGAAAATTCTGTAGTCATTTGTCATTTGTCATTTGTCATTTGTCATTTGATAAGTTGTTAGTTGTTGGTTGTTAGTTATTAATTACGTTTTGACTTTTGACTTTTGACTTTTGACTTTGCCTAACATATTTCCTCATCACCGTTGGGCAATTGTCGCCCAGGAATGGAACCGCGCCTGGGTTTCATTTGGGACATTCGCAAAAATTGCAACAGATGTTGTACGTGTTCGTTATCTGCAATTAGCTCTAATTGTTCCAAAGCTTGACCGAGAGTTAGATCGGAACGATAAAGAATGCGAAAAGCTTTTTTCAAGGAACGATAGACTTGCCCTTGTTCTGCTTGGGCAATACCGGCGCGTCTAATTCCTACAATGTTGAGCGATCGCACTCGTGCTGGATTGCCTTCTACTAACACATAGGGTGGCACGTCCCTAGCGATCCGACTCATACCACCCACCATTGCTAGTCTTCCAATATGGACGAATTGATGTACGCCCAAGACTCCACTGATTGTGGCGCGCGATTCAATGTGGATATGACCGGCTAGAGCTACGCTATTGGCGATCGTCACAGAGTCTTCAATAATACAGTTATGACCTACATGAGCATAAGCCATTAACAAGTTATTGTTACCTATAATCGTGGCTTCTCCGGTACGAGTGGCGCGGTTGATGGTGACGTACTCGCGGATACGATTGCCGTCGCCAATTTTTACCATTGAGGAACCGCCATCGTACTTAAGGTCTTGTGGTTCCAGCCCGATTGCCGCTCCAGGAAAAATTTGATTTCTCGCCCCAATGTCTGTTGGTCCCTCCAACACAACATGAGCGCCAATGGTAGTTTCGGGACCAACTTTGACTTCCCGACCAATAACCGCGTAGGGACCTACTTCTACGGTCGGGTGTAGTTCTGCCCCTGGATGGATTGCAGCAGTATGATGAATGAGTGTTTTCAAGGATGCATCTCCAATCGAGGCGCTAGAAAATCAGTTGTCAGTGAAGAAAGGGAGCAGAGGGCAGGGAGCAGGGAAAATGCCTTTTGACTTTTGACTTCTGACTTCTGACTTCTGCCGAATTACTCTACAAGGGAAAAGAGTAATTCGCCTTCTGCTGCCAGTTGACCGTCAACTTCAGCACGGGCTTGCATTCTCCCAAAACGACGACGCTTTACCCACAACAGTTCCACTGTCATCACCAACTGATCTCCTGGAGTTACTTGTCGCCGAAACCTGACTTTATCCATGCCAGCAAACACAAACAAATTGCCGTCCATTTCTTGCATTTGAGTTAACACGACTCCACCGACTTGTGCCATAGCTTCTACAATCAAAACTCCAGGCATCAATGGTCTTTGGGGAAAATGTCCCTGAAAATGAGGTTCGTTGAAAGTCACATTTTTGATTCCAACCGCTCTTTTCCCTGGGATGTAATCAATAATTCTATCTACGAGGGCAAAAGGATAGCGATGAGGCAAAAGTGCATGAATTTGCTCGACTGTGAGGGTTGTTTTCTCTGGGGTAGGAGTAACTTCAGTTTGACGATCGAGATGCTGAAGATTAGCATCATCGCTAGCAGGAGAATCTGGGGAATTGACTTGGATCAGGGTTGACATGGCTGAATTTCTCAAAGATCGGGGCTGTGAAGAGAAGGGATTAGGGAGCAGGGAGCAGGGGAGTTATTGCTTTCAACTTCCGACTTCCGACTTCCGACTTCCAACTTCATGATTTCATTTTTTGCTCCAGCAGTTGGGCAAGTTGAACGTGTAGTTTGTGGCTTGCTTTATAAGCAAGGAAATGAGCGTTGGGGAATGTCCCCAGTAAGCACAAATCTCCCACTAAATCTAAAATTTTATGACGTGCTGGTTCATTTGCAAATCTCAATGGTGGATTCAGCCACGATTGGGGGGTACAAACAATAGCATTTTCAAGACTTCCACCTTTAATTAACCCTTGCGATCGCAAGAATTCGATCTGGGTTGCCAAACCGAAAGTGCGTGCTGGGGCAATTTCTGCCGCAAATGTAGATGTATTATACGTCCAACTATGCCACTGATTGCCGATCGCCGCAGTCTCAAAGTCAATTCCGTAAGTAAAGCGGGTTTCTGGTGCGGGCAAAGCTGCGACAAAAGTATCGCCTTCGCGTACCCAAACGGGTTCTAGTAGTTGGGGGACAAGAGTAGGCGCTGGCACAGACGAGCGCCCTACTTTGGCGATCGCCTCTGCCCAAATCCGAGCCGAACCGTCTAACAACGGTACTTCTGCCGCGTCAATTTCAATCCTGGCATTATCAACTCCACTACCTGCTAAGGCTGCTAGCAAATGTTCTACGGTGCGAACGGATGCTGCTCCGGCTTCGAGCTGCGTTGAAAGTACGGTTTGACTAACTGCTCCAACGCAAGCAGGAATTCGGGGCTGAGTTGGCAAGTCGACCCGCACAAAATAGCGTCCTTCCCCCACTGCGGCGGGTAAAATGCGAACTTGGCTGGTCTCTCCACTATGCAATCCTACTCCCGATTGGCTTATCGTACCTGCGAGCGTGTGCTGTGAGGAGTGAGGAGAATTCGGAATTTGGAATTTAGAGCAGATCGGAAGTTTCTCCTCTGCTCCCCTACCTCCTTGTTCCCCTTGTCCTCCTTGTTTCCCTTGCTTTTCCCTCACTCCTCGCTCCTCGCTCCTCACTCCTTCCATCTTGTCTCCCTTGTCCTCCTATTTCCTGTCTCCTATCCATAATCCCTAGAATTTCTCCCCAATGCCAAACTGAATGCGGCTGTCGCCGTCGCTGTTCAAGCCGTAGTCTAGGCGCAGGGGTCCCAAGGGAGAATTGACTC
>NZ_JBOFLP010000053.1:0-4102 GCF_051657925.1 Chroococcidiopsis sp. | reverse complement strand
TCCTTCCGATACGTTAGTATCGCCTGTAATAGTGGTAATCGTTGGAGTGACATTATCGACCGTGACATCGATAGTTTGTTTTGTTTCTGCACCATCGGAATCAGTGACAGTTAATGTGACAGTGTAATTGCCATTTTGTGTGAATACATGAGATACATCCTTTCCGATTATTGGTTCGCTTTCATCGCCGAAGTTCCAAGTATAGGTTAAGGTGTCATTGCCTTTATCAGTTGCGATCGCGCTAAAGTTAGCCGTATCTCCTTCTAATACGTCAGTATCACCCGTAATATTGGTAATAGTCGGGGTAACATTTTTAACTGTTACCTCTGTTGTTTGGCTAGTAGAAGCACCATCCGAATCGGTTACGGTAAGAACGATTGAATAAGTACCATTGTTGGTAAAGGTATGAGATACGGATTGACCTTCAATTGGATCTGAAGCATCACCAAAATCCCAAGTATAGGTTAGAGTATCCGATCCTTTTTCGGTAGCAGTAGCACTGAAACTAGCGTCCGTACCTTCAGAGATATCCGACTCGATATCAATGCTCTCGATCGCGGGGGCGACATTAGATACGGTGACATCGATGGTATTGGTAGTAGTAGCACCGTCTGAATCTGTTACTGTCAGGGTTACAGTATAGTTGCCATTGTTAGAAAAGATATGACTGACATTACTACCTTCTACTTCCTCTGTATCATCTCCAAAGTTCCAGGTGTAGGTTAGTGTATCGTTTCCAGGATCGATCGCTTCTGCTGTAAAGTTAGCGGTTTCTCCCTCATTAACATTGGTATCTCCCGTCAGGGTATTAATAGTCGGGGCTACGTTAAGTACAGTAACTTGTACGGTAGCCTCCGTTGCCGCACCCGCATTGTCGGTTACGGTGAGCGATGCTGTATAAATACCATTTTGGGTGTAAGTATGGGTGGGATTGAGGGCATCTGTTGTGGTAGATCCATCTCCGAAATCCCAAGCTACGGTATGAGTATCGAGGATTCCAGGATCGTTGAAAGTGGCGTTAAATTCAACTGATTGCCCTTCATTCGTAGTTTGGTTCTCTCCTGCATTGACGACAGGTGCGAGATTACTAACTGCGATCGCTTCTGTTTGAGTAATAGTCGCACCATCGCTATCGGTAACAGTTACGGTAGCGTTATAGTTACCCTCTTGTACCCAAGTATGAGTTACATTTTCACCTTCAACTGGTTGAGTACCGTCACCAAAATTCCAGGTATAAGTTAGTGTATCGTTACTCGGATCGATCGCGGTGACATTATAACTACCCGTATCTCCTTCCGATACTGTAGTGTCTCCACTAACGTTTTTTATGGTGGGAGTTACGTTGTTAACGATGACATTTAAAGATGAAGTAGTAGAAGCACCGTCAGAATCGGTGACAATTAGGGTTACGGTATAGTTACCATTGTTGGTGTAGATATGACTGACATCGCTACCTTCTACTTCGTCCGTATCATCTCCAAAGTTCCAGGTATAAGTTAGGGTATCATTTCCAGAATCGGTGGCGATCGCACCGAAGTTAGCAGTTTCTCCTTCGTTGACATTAGTATCGCCCGTGATAGAAGCGACTACAGGGGCTACGTTATCGACAACTACAGTTCTAGTCGAAGCTGTCGCATCCCCATAATTGTCGGTAACGGTTAGGGTAACGGTATAAGTACCGTTTTGAGTGTAGGTATGAGTTGGTGTTAGGGTTTCTGTGTTAGTATTTCCGTCACCAAAGTCCCAATTAATTGTATGGGTGTCGATCGCACCTGGATCGGTATAGCTACCATTGAAGGTTATGGCAGTTCCTTCATTTGTAGTTTGATTTTCCCCCGCATTGACTACGGGTGCGGCATTGAGTACGGTTACTGTTAAGATTTGAGTGATAGCAGCACCGTGGTCGTCGGTAACGGTGACGGTTGTGTTATAAGTGCCATCATCTACAAAAGTATGGCTGACATTTTCTCCTGCTAGTGTATCGCTACCATCTCCCAAATTCCAGGTGTAAGTTAAATTGTCATTACCTGGATCGATCGCACTGACGCTGAAGTTGTTGGTATCTCCTTCTGTAGCCTCGGTGTCGCCTGTAAGGTTGGTAATGGTAGGTGCTACATTATTGACCGTAACATCTAAGTTGGAGGTTGCGCTAGCACCATCGGAATCGGTAACGGTGAGATTGACTGTATAGTTACCGTTTTGTGTGAATATATGAGTTACGTTTTGACCCTCAATTGGATCTGTTCCGTCTCCGAAATTCCAGGTATAGGTGAGGGTATCGTTACTCGGATCTGTAGCAATCGCACTAAAGTTAGCAGCCGTTCCTTCGTTCGTATTGGTGTCGCCTGTAATGTTAGTAATAGTCGGTGCGACGTTAGTTACGGTGACATCCATGCTAGAAGTAGTAGCTACTCCTTCGTCATCTGTCACCGTTACGGTGACGGTGTAATTGCCATTGTTGTTGAAGACGTGAGTAACATTCTCACCCGATACTGGATCTGTACCATCTCCGAAATCCCAAGTAATAGTCAGTGGATCGTTACCTGGATCGGTGGCATTAATACTAAATGTTGCCGTATCTCCCTCTTTGACATTAGTGTCTCCCGTCAGAGCATTAATTACGGGTGCGGCATTGTTAACTGTTACGATAACGCTAGCATTGGTAGCCGCACCATCTGAATCTGTAACTGTAATGGTGACGGTGTATGTGCCTTCGGTTGTGTAAGTATGAGTGGGATTGAGGGTATCTGCTGTGGTAGATCCATCGCCAAAATCCCAGGTAATAGTATGAGTATCGAGGATACCAGGGTCATTGAAAGTAGCGTTAAATTGAACTGTTTGTCCTTCCGAGGTAGTCTGGCTATCGCCAGCATTGACAGTGGGTGCGACGTTAAAAACTTCTATAGTTAGGGTTTGGGTTGTTTCTGCACCATCGTCGTCTGTTACGGTAAGGGTTGTGTTGTATGTGCCGTTTTGCGCGTATGTATGATTGACTTCGTTACCCGTAACTGTTTCGGTATCGTCACCAAAGTTCCAGGTATAGGTTAGTTCGTCATTTCCTGGATCGATCGCACTGGCATTAAATAAACCCGTTTCTCCTTCATCTAGATTGGTGTCGCCAGTAAGAGAATTAATGGTAGGTGCGATATTATTGACAGCGATCGAATGGGTTTTTGCAGTAGCAGCACCATCCGAGTCGGTGACGGTTAGGGTAACGGTATAATTGCCATTATCGGTATAGGCGTGGGTAACTTCAGTTCCCGTTGCCCCTTCGGTGCCGTCGCCGAAATCCCAAATATAGGTGAGGGTGTCGTTTCCAGGATCTGTTGCGATCGCACTGAAGGTAGCGGTATCTCCTTCCGATATTTCGGTGTCACCTGTTAGAGATGCGATCGCGGGGGCGACGTTGAGTACAGTAATAGTAGTAGTGTCGGATGCAACGGCGTTATCTGAATCGGTTACGGTTAAAGTGGCGGTGTATGTACCATTGTCGGCGTAGGTATGGGTTGGTTGTAGGTTATTGGTAATAGTAGTTCCGTCGCCGAAGTTCCATTCTGTATTGTGGGTGTCGTTGATGCCAGAGTCGGTAAATGAACCATTTAGAGTAATGTTCGTTCCTTCATTGACTGTAAGATCGAATCCCGCAGATACGATCGGGGTGGCATTGGCGACGGCGATCGCAATTTGATGAGCGATCTCACCACCGTGAGAGTCGTTAACGGTTAGGGTGGCGTTGTATGTACCGTTTTGAGTATAAGTATGATTTACGCTTTCACCTGTAGAGGATTCGGTATTATCACCAAAGTTCCAAGTATAAGTGAGTTCGTCTTTTCCAGCATCTAGCGCGATCGCGCTAATTGTGGTGGAAATTCCTTCGATAATGTTTTCTGGAATATTTGTACTGGTTATGGTTGGTGGTGCGTTGTTGACTGTAATTGTTACTGTAGCTGGGTTAGAGAGGATACCATCATTATCGGTGACGGTGTAAGTAAATGTTTCTTCTCCGACGAAGCGATCTTTTGATGTATAAGTAACAGTACCATCGTTATTAACTTTGAGAGTACCATGAGCTAAAGAAATTTCTCCTTCTGTTTTTCCTGCA
>NZ_JBOFLP010000052.1:0-3702 GCF_051657925.1 Chroococcidiopsis sp. | reverse complement strand
ACAAACCTTAATCTTAAAGAATTTACCTAGCTTTGGCTCTCCTCAACTGGATACAGCTTGTTCGTTACTTAATTGGTGGTCTAAGAATTATTCTCATTGGGTAGTAGATTGTTTATTGCGACTCGAAGGACTTGAATATTATCAAGAGAAAACTGGAAGAAAACCAGCTTTAATTATTGAACCAAATCCTCTTACCTGGAAAATAGAGTCTCTCAAACTTTTAGGATATGAACTAGACGATTGTGTAGCTTGGAAAGGTTCAAAAATAAAAGTCAACCGATTAATAGTTCCATCTTTTCGACGCGAGCAAGCTTTCTCTATATCACCATCTGCCTGCCAGTGGCTTCGTCAACGCCTATTGAGTAATCTTCCTAATGTAGAGAGCAAACAGCGCTCTTTTTCACCGAGAATCTATATTTCCCGAGCCAAAACAACAGGTCGTAAAGTCACTAATGAAGACGCTGTTTTAAAAGCTTTAGCTCCTTTGGGATTTGTAGCTTACACACTAGAAAATATGAGTTTTGCAGACGAGGTTAGACTATTTTCTCAAGCAGAAATAGTTGTTGCTCCTCATGGTTCTGGTCTCGTAAATATAATATTTGCCCAGAACTTGAGCGTCATCGAACTTTTTGGTTCGACTGGTGTTCCGTGCTTTTTAGTTTTAGCGAAATCACTAGGTTTTCAGTATGGATGTCTTACAGCAGACTACAATTCGAGAAATAATCATTCCTTTGAGCAGAACAACAATATAATGGTGAACATTCCTAAATTGCAGGTTCTTGTTGAGGAGATGTTAAACATGAGATATAGCGATCGCCAACCTGTAATTACTCCTTATTGATTGGCAACAACTAGCTGGCTACTAGATTGTTTGGCGATCGTAATTTCATTCAGATAAATGCAGCAATACCTTAAGTGCAACAGTACTTACTGTTTTACTTAGTTTGGTTGAACTCCAACTAACAAAAATCCTATTCTTTGCAGGAAAAATGCTGTGGTAAACTTTTTGATCGCGCCTTTGAGGAATTTGCTCAAGCAAAAGATTTCGGCTGCTCATCGTAGAACAATTGGTGGAGCAATCCGACGCTCAATTCAGCAACAGACATTTCATTTTGTTAGAAAGATTGGATTGAAAGTCATCACGAGACAGGAAGTTCTTGAAGGGAATATCGAACACCGAGTTTTTCAATTTAATGCCGGAGAAACAATTGTCATTAATCACCCCTGTAACGGTTCCGACCAGATTCGAGAAATTGTAAATACAACTGGTGAGCATAGGTTGGTACAACCATTTGTCATAGAGGTAGAAAATGCTAAGTTAGTTGGAGCTATAGCTATTGGGTTTGATGCGGCTGGTAACATAATTTCAGAAACAATATCAGGAAATCCAGAATGCATTAAATATATTCCTGCTCAAACTTTGCTATCAGAAAAGTTGTCTAATTGGATAGCACCTCAGCTAGAGACGGCTTGTTCGTTAACTAACTGGAATAGCGGTTATTTTCACTGGTTGATAGATTGTTTAACTCGACTTGAGGGAATAGAGTACTATCAAGCACAAACTGGAATTAAGCCGACTCTAATTATTCATGCTCATCCTCAAGAATGGCAAAAAGAATCTCTCAAACTTTTAGGATACAATTCAGATGATTATATTGAATGGAACGACTCCAGCGTCAAAGTTAAAAAGTTAATCGTCCCCTCTTTTCGACGAGAACACAACATCATATCGCCTACAGCTTGTCAGTGGTTACGCCAGCGCTTATTGAGTAATCTGCCAGATAATACCAGCATCTCTTTATCGCCTAGAATATATATTTCTCGACCAGAATCAGCCGGTCGTAATATCATTAATGAAGAAGATGTTATGGCGATTTTGGCTCCTTTGGGATTCATCGCTTATACGATGGAGGAACTTAGTTTTGTAGATGAGATTAGACTATTTTCTCAAGCAGAAATAGTTATTGCCCCCCACGGTGCTGGTCTCACAAATATCATTTTTGCATCCCAAAAATTAATTGTTATCGATCTATTTGGTTCGTTTGGCACGCCGTGTTTCTTTGCCTTAGCACAAGCATTAGGCTTTTACTACGGTTGCCTGGGAGAGGGCTTCGATCCAAAGAATAAAACTGGAAAGTACAAAGGCATTACGGTAGATATTGCCAAATTGCAAGTTTTACTTCAAGAAATGCTCAATGTTAGAGATAGCGATCGCCAAGTTGCCAGTGTAGAAGAGGCATTATTGCTCGCTGGTGACGATAGTACGAATTAAGAGAACGACTGAAAAGCGCGATCGCCCCATACACACAAATTCAAGCTTACAAACATGAAAATTCTTGTCACTGGTACAGAAGGCTATCTCGGTTCGTTATTAGCTCCAATTTTGATGCAACGCGGGCATGAAGTTATTGGCGTAGATACAGGATTCTATAAAGTTGGTTGGTTGTATAACGGCACTCCACTGACTGCGAAAACTCTTAACAAAGATCTGCGGCAGATTTCAATTGAAGATCTGGAAGGGGTGGAAGCGATCGTCCATATGGCAGAGCTTTCCAACGATCCAGCCGGACAACTCAATCCCAACATCACCTACGACATCAATCATAAAGGTTCCGTCCGCCTCGCCACGCTAGCGAAAACAGTTGGAGTGCGGCGCTTTGTCTATATGTCTTCCTGTAGCGTCTACGGAGTTGCTACCGCAGGAGATGTGACTGAAGAATCTCCAGTCAACCCGCAAACCGCTTATGCCGAGTGTAAAACACTTGTAGAGCGAGATGTCACGACAATGGCTGATGATAGTTTTTCGCCTACATTCATGCGAAATGCGACAGCTTTTGGCGCTTCCCCCAGAATGCGCTTTGATATCGTCTTAAATAACCTGGCAGGGTTGGCTTGGACGACCAAAGAAATTAAAATGACCAGTGACGGTACGCCCTGGCGACCTTTAGTCCACGCCCTCGATATTGCTAAGGCGATCGCCTGCACGCTGGAAGCTCCGCGCGATATCGTTCACAATCAAATCTTTAACGTGGGTGACACGGCGCAAAATTATCGTGTCAAACAAGTTGCCGAAATCATTGCTGAAACTTTTAAAGGATGCAAGTTAAGTTTTGGCGAAAATGGGGCAGATAACCGCAGCTATCGCGTCAGTTTCGAGAAGATTAATACGGTACTGCCAGGATTTAAATGCGAGTGGGATGCACGGCGCGGCGCTCAACAATTATTCGATCTATTTACTCAAATTGACATGACTGCGGACACGTTTCTATTTAGAGGATTTACTCGGTTGAAGCAGTTGGAATATTTGATTCGGACTCAGCAAATCGATCGCGATTTCTTTTGGCAGTCGCTTGGCAATTAGACGTTGCACTTAGACAAACCACTACATTTCGATTAGTGATGTAAAGATCTTGAAGATCCCCCAACCCCCTTAAAAAGGGGGCTTTCCTGGAAAAAGCAAGCGTTGTTTCCCCCCTTAAAAAGGGGGCTTTCCTGGAAAAAGCAAGCGTTGTTTCCCCCCTTAAAAAGGGGGGTTAGGGGGGATCTTGCCTCAATCGGTTAGAGGAGTAATCATGTTAGTTGATGCCTTGAAATTACCAGCAGATACGCTGGTAGAAACAGACATTTGTATTATCGGTGCTGGTGCGGCAGGAATCACGCTCGCACGCGAATTGCGCGATCGCCCCGAACAAGTTTGTTTGC
>NZ_JBOFLP010000051.1:0-9165 GCF_051657925.1 Chroococcidiopsis sp. | reverse complement strand
AGATGCCGTTTTCCAGTACGCCAGGAATGTTGTTGAGGGTTTTTTCTAATTCGGCGGGGTTATCGATCGCATCAAACCTAACATCAATCACCATGTTACCTTGGTCGGTGATTACGGGTCCGGCTTTTTTTACGCCCATCCGTAGTTCCGGTTTACCACCTAGCTTTTCAATTGCCCGCATGACGGGTGAAATTGCCATTGGGATGACTTCTACTGGGACTGCAAATACAGAACCCAATCGGTCTACCAGCTTACCGCTATCGACAACAACGATAAATTGTTGTGCTAGGTAGTCTACAACCTTTTCACGGGTATGGGCAGCACCACCACCTTTAATTAAATTTTTCTGCGGATCGACTTCATCCGCACCATCAATTGCCAAGTCAATATGGTCTATAGCGTCTAGAGTAGTGAGAGGAATGCCATATTGTTTAGATAGGACTTCGGCTTGAAATGAAGTAGGAATACCAACAATATCTTTGAGGTCGCCAGACTTGAGGCGATCGCCGATATATTGAATTGCATAGGCTGTGGTGGAACCCGTCCCGAGTCCGACAATCGTACCAGATTTTACCAAGGCAGCGGCGGCTTTGCCGACTTCCTGTTTCATCGTTTTTACTGGATCTGCTGCTGCGGTCATGCTCAAAACTCAATTTCAAAACTCAATCTTCTGCCGCGATTAGTATATAGCGCTACGGGACGATGAGAAAGAGGGAGTCGGGAGTCAAGAGTCGGGAGTCGGGGGACAAGGGAGTGATAAGGAGGAAATCTAGAGGAATGGAATTTATATCTACACAAGCTAAGCCTATTATTGCTGAGTTGAAACTCGTGAGATTTTTGAGAACCTGTGTAAGCAGGTTTTGTCCGTTTAGCGGTGACTTTAATCGCCTGTTTATGCAGGTAATTTTAGTTGGCGCGATCGCATTTTTGAGTCTACTCTCGTTTGCAACTCCAGCACTAGCGGTAAAAGATCGATTATTCCTCGACCTCTCGCTGGAATATTTAGGAGAATATCAACCGCCAACAAAAAATATTTCCAACGCACCAGCAGGGTTTTCGGCAATTACTTATGATAAACGTCGCGATCGCTTTTATGCTGTTTCTAGTAATGAAATAGTCACTCTTAAGTGGAGTTTTAAACCCGATCCTGAAGAGATAAAAATTCAAGATATCGAGCTTGAATCTGTGACTTCCCTTCTCGATAAAGACGGCAAGCTCTATGACTCAGAAACCTTTTTTGCTAAGGGAATTGCTTTAACACCGCAGCAGACTGTATATATTTCCGGTTCTCAGATAAGTGGGGAGCGATCGCTTCCTTTTATCCGAGAATTCGATCTCAAAACTGGACAGTTGCTGCAAAGCCTGACTCTTCCCAAACGATATATTTCTGAGATCGTACAGGAAAAAGAGCAAAACCAGAATACTCAAATTACTCAAGACGATATAACATTTGCTGCTTTAGCTTTTAACGCGACTGGTACTGTTCCAACAAGTGGAGAACCAGTGAATTTATTTACTGCTACTGAGTCAACACTAGTACAAGACCGAGATGTGTCTAATTCTAGACCTAATTCTAAACAAGGAAAAGCTCGGCTACTACACTATTTAATTGGCTACGGGTCACCAATGCTACTAGCAGAATATGCTTATCCTCTTGATGCCGCACTTGAAGAGTTATTGTCTGTAGAAGGCGTGCATTTTCTCAGTCTAGAACTACAGCCAGCAGCAAAAACTGGGAAAATTTATCAAATTGTTACTAGCGGCGCAACTGATACATCAAAAGTTGAGAGTCTCAAAGGCAAAATTAGAGGAGTGAGAGAAATTAAGAAAAAGTTAGTTTTAGACTTGCAGGAGTTAGGTATTTCTCTAGAAAATGCATCAGGAATGACTTTTGGTTCTCGCTTAGCTGATGGAACTAAAAGTTTAATAGTTATGAATAATGACCAACAAAAAACCAAGTTTCTGCTTTTTCGCCTGCGCTATCAATGATTTGATACTGTCTTCACTCCTATTTATTAACGAATTTATCTAAAATCAACTTGATAGTGAACTGTTTTTTGAATTTGCTCTAAAGACAAGCCTAATTCGCGTGATAATGCTATTTCTATTTGGCTAACTTCTGTAAAGGGAAACTCAAACTCTAATTTTTTTAAGGCAGAATTAGCAGTTTTCACTTTAACTTTAGAAAAGCCCCGATGATATTTAATCTCAACTCCAATTGAAAGGATGACCTTAGTTGGTTGTTCTTGCACTGGAGTGTTGGCTTGGATTGGAGTTGTGACGTAATAAGAGCGTTGTAAAATTTTATCGGCGATCGCTCCTCCACCGCTCCAAAAAGCGATCGCCAAAATCGGTAGCGGCAACCAAAATTCTAATCCCAGGGATTTGAGAGGGTAAAGCGATCGCAGTCTGCGCATCAGATAGTCAACACAGTTCGGCTACTATTATCCATATAAGTCTATCTCGTATAGAGATGTTAAATGTAACGCCATTCACACCCCTAACTTGAATCTCGGCATGACTTCTGTGAGGGCGGTTTTAACCGCAAAATCATTTGTTTCCAGCACAGGAAGCTGGAAACAACCCACCCCTACAACTTCTGACTTCCCGGTACGGGCGGGTTTAACCGCAAAATTATTTGTTTCTAGTACAGGAAGCTGGAAAAAAACCCGCCCCTACAACTTCTAATTTCCCGGTACGGGCGGGTTTAACCGCAAAATTATTTGTTTCTAGTACAGGAAGCTGGAAAAAAACCCGCCCCTACAACTTCTGACTTCGTATTGACCTATGGTAATTTTACTTGTAGAAGACGATCCAGCACAGTTAGAACCCATACACGCTGCTCTTTCCCAAGCAGGACATACTGTAGATACTGCTAAAGATGGTGAAACGGCGCAATGGTTGATGACTCAGAAAGATTATGACTTGCTAATCGTAGACTGGATGTTGCCGAAAGTGAGTGGTGTGAGTTTGTGCCAGCAGTACCGTCAAACTGGTAAAACTGCCCCAGTACTGCTTCTGACGGCAAAGGATACCATAGCAGATAAAGTTGTAGGCTTAGATGCGGGAGCAGATGATTATCTCGTTAAACCAATCGATCTGCTAGAGTTATTGGCAAGAGTCAGGGCATTAGGCAGGCGATCGCCCCAATGGCAAGGTGACACGACGATAGTTGGCGATCTTCAACTCCATCGTCCCACGCTAACCTTAGAACGAGGAGAGGCGATCGCTCAACTTTCAGTGCGAGAATTTCAACTGATGGAATATTTCATGCGTCATCCCCGTCAAGTCCTCTCTCGCGAACAAATTGAAAGCACTTTATGGGAATGGGGAACAGAACCAGAAAGTAATGCCGTGACTACACTAGTGAGAAGACTACGCCAGCGAATGCAAGCCGTCGGAGCCAAAGATTGGTTGGAAACTGTTTATGGTATGGGATATCGATTGAATGCACCTGAATAGAGGGGTCATTTGTCATTTGTGAATGGGTAATTGGTAATTGGTAATTGGGTGGCGAGTGGTGCGTGAATCGCTTCTGACTTGTGACTTGTGACTTGTGACTTCTCCTCTGCTCCCTTGTCCCCCTTGTCCCCTTTATCCCCTCACTCCTCGCTCCTCACTCCTCATCCCTCATTATGTTCAGTCGCAGTCGTCGTAACATAGCTTGTTGGTTTGCTCTATCGATGGGAAGCATCCTCGTGGTTTTTGCGGGGGTAGTTTACTACTTGGAAGTGGAAGAGCAATTGCGGAATTTCGATCGCAATTTGTATAAAAAGACGAAAGCGATCGCGACGGATGCAGAGTACCAATTTTATCAGGGTCGGTGGCAGTTCGATCTGGAACAACTGCCGATGCTAAGCAATAATACATTACCAATAACAGGAGATATTGCTTACGCTCGCTGGTACAACTCTAAAGGGGAATTAGTCCAATTTGTTGGTTCTCCGCCTGCACCGAAGTATCTCAAGCTGGCTCCTGGTTTTGAGACAATTCAAACTCCCACACGCTCAAAACTGCTTAAACTTTCTAGCTCTAAAACATGGCTGCGGCAGATCACATTACCAGTTTTAAAAGCGGATTTGCTCATCGGTTATTTGCAAGTTGCAACTCCAATGACTTCTATGCGCCAGAGTCTAGAGCAAACGCGCTTGTATCTTTCGCTCGGCGTACCGCTAGCTCTTAGTACAATTGGGCTGACAGGGTGGTACTTGGCAGGGCTGGCGATGAAACCAATTCGCCGTGCTTACGAGCAACTACAGCGTTTTACTGCTGATGCTTCACACGAATTACGCGCCCCTCTCGCAGCAATTTTGAGTAATGCCCAAGTGGGCTTATTAGCACCAGCAGAAGATACAACGAGTCCGCGCCAGCGTTTAGAAAATATTGTCGATTTGTCAAAATCAATGAGTACGCTGATCGGTAATTTGCTATTTTTAGCACGTCATGAAGGAGCGTTAGCTGCTGAAGCTCTCAAAAGTATCGATTTAGTCAGCTTGCTGAAACGATTAGTGAGTGAATATCAAGCACAAGCAGCAACACAGGGGTTAGATTTTGTTGTTCAACTGCCAGAACAACCAATAAAACTCGTTGCCGAACCAGATTTATTGCAACAAGCGGTGAGAAATCTGCTGAATAATGCTTTCAAGTACACTCCACCTGAAGGTAGAGTTTGCTTGCGAATATTTAGCCAATCTTATCGAGCAATCCTGCAAATTGAAGACAATGGCATCGGCATTCCGGCTGAAGATTTACCCCATATTTTTGAGCGGTTCTATCGCGTAGACACCGTGCGATCGCGTCAGACGGGTGGATTTGGTCTGGGCTTAGCGATCGCCAAACAAATTGTAGAGGCACACAAAGGCAAAATCACCGTTCAAAGTACCCTGGGACAAGGCGCAACTTTTAAAATTGAACTGCCTTTAAGGTAATTTATCAGTTATCAGTCATCAGTTATCAGCTAATTCCGACTTACGACTTACGACTTACGACTTCTCAATGACACATTCATGTCATATTTGTGCGGCAAACTCAATTTAAAGTAATATGCAGAAGTCGCTGACTTCTAGCAACTTTTACTTGTAAATACCCGTTGAGAAATTTAGTTATACAGCAATGAGTTGTGGCTAAAAATTGACGAACTTACCACCAAGTACCTTTTTAATACAAGTACCATTAGCCAGAAGCAGTAGATATGACCGAGCTTTCTAATTGACATAAGTCTTCACCTAAAAAATTGACGATATGGCAAATAAAGTAGCATCACCGACGCTGAAGCCAACCCTTTCAGTGCTGGACGCAAGCGCGATCGTCGTCGGTATGGTGATTGGCGCTGGAATTTTTGAGACTCCCACCCTAGTAGCTCAAAATACCGGTAGTCAAGGCGCTATCTTATTCGCCTGGCTGCTAGGTGGGGTTGCCTCACTAATTGGCGCTCTTTGCTATGCCGAGTTGACGACAGCATATCCTCATCCAGGTGGGGATTACCATTATTTCATGCGTGCCTTTGGTACGAACATTGCTTTTCTGTTCGCCTGGGCGCGGATGACAGTGATCCAAACTGGCTCGATCGCTCTATTTGCATTCTTGCTCGGTGACTATGCGTCTCAAATCTTGCCATTAGGTAGTTATTCTTCTGCCATCTATGCAGCCCTTTGTATTGCCATCCTTACGGGGTTACATATAATGGGCGTGAGACAGGGAAAGTGGACGCAGAACATACTAACGCTGGTAGAAATACTGGGTTTGCTGTTAGTAATTGTTGCTGGACTAATTACTGTTGCTAAGACTGCTCCCGTACCTAACGGTGCGCCAACCAATGGCAGCAGTGCTTTCGGACTGGCAATGGTCTTCGTATTGTTGACCTATGGCGGTTGGAATGAAGCAGCTTACATTTCGGCAGAAGTGCAGGATGCCAGACGCAACATGGTTAAGACTCTGCTTTTGAGTATCTCTATCATTGCCGGACTCTACATATTAGTCAATTTTGCCTATATTCACGGGCTGGGTATTGCTGGTGTAGCAAATTCCAAAGCAGTAGCAGCCGATTTGATGCGACAGGTGTTTGGTGAAGGTGGAGCGAAACTGATTAGCTTTATTGTTGCCATTACTGCCTTGAGTTCGATCAATGCCACGATTTTTACGGGAGCGCGAACGAACTTTGCTTTAGGACAAGACTTTCGATCGTTTTCTGTTCTAGGACAATGGAGCGATCGCCGCCACACACCTACCAATGCTTTACTCGTTCAAGGGGCGATCGCATTGGCACTCGTCCTGTTAGGAACCATCACCCACGAAGGCGAGAAGGGGTTTGAGACGATGATCGCCTACACTTCACCCGTGTTCTGGTTCTTTTTTCTCCTGTCGGGGATAACGTTATTCGTCCTTCGACAGCGCGAACCTAACACGTCTCGTCCTTTCCGCGTTCCTGGCTATCCAATTACCCCGTTGATGTTTTGTGCTATTTGTGCATATCTACTTTATTCCAGTATTACCTATGCTTCCAGTCAGGCATACAGTATCGGGGCGATCGTTGGCATTGGCGTGATGGTTGTGGGCGTACCTGTACTGTTTTGGGTGCGACGCAGGCACTAGAGATAGGGCAATAGAGAAAAGTCAAAAGTCAAAAGTCAAAAGTCAAAATCGAGGAAACGGGAGACAGTTGACGGTAGTTGGTAGTTGCGTGGTTTTTCTCCCTCAGCTCCCATTCTCCGAGAAGGGCTATTCTCCGAGAAGCCACCCTTCGGGTGTCTACGCCATACAGCCACTTCAGCTCCCTCAGCTCTCTTGCCTCCCTGCTCCCTGCTCCCTGAGAACTAACAAGAGGAAATACAGATGCAATTACCACTAATACTCAAACCGATCGCGGTAGGTGCGATCGCCGTTAGTATGGGCATTATCGGTTGTACGCAACAGACAGGGCTGAATGCCCAGGCAGAACCTAACATTGCTCAAACAACTCAAACAGCACCACCAGCAGGACAAACCGAACAACGGGAACCTGACGTACCTTACGTGCCTACACCTCAAGAAGTGGTGGATGAAATGCTCAAACTGGCAAAAGTTCAAAAAGGAGATGTCCTCTACGATCTAGGTAGCGGTGACGGACGCATTCCTATTACTGCCGTGAGAGAATATGGCGTAAAAAGTGCTGTAGGTATAGATATCAATCCCGAGCGCATTGAAGAAGCAAACGAAAATGCCAAAAAAGCAGGCGTGAGCGATCGCGTGCAATTTCTCAATCAAGATTTGTTTAAGTCCAATTTTAATGAAGCCTCTGTCGTGACGCTGTACCTACTACCAGATATTAACGTCAAACTGCGACCCCAGTTATTCAAACAATTGAAACCTGGTACTCGTATTGTTTCTCACGATTTTGACATGGGTGAATGGAAACCCGAGCGCACGGTACAAGTACAAGGACCAAACCGGACTCACACCCTTTATTACTGGGTCGTTCCTGAAAAACCACCAGCTAATTTACAGGGGTGAGGAGCGAGGAGTGAGGAGCGACGGGTAAGAGAGTGGTGCGTGAAATACTTACAACTTATGACTTACAACTTTTTCCTTGTTTCCCTTGTTCCCTTCATCCCTGCTCCCTACTGCCTACTCCCTGCTCCCTACTCCCTATGAAATACGCAATACTCATAACTACTTTAGTCGCCCTACCTACGGCGAGTTTGGCGCAGTCTGGACGGGCTGGGGCAGATGTGGAAGCCTTGGTAAAACTCGGTCCTAGAGTGGCTGGTACGCCAGTTATGGCAAAGGCAAGTGACTATCTAGAGGCGGAGTACCGCAAAGCTGGCTACACAACTCAAATTCAAACTTTTACCTACTCTCGATTTGAGGATTTAGGCTCGAGTTTGACAGTAGGAAAGACCAAAACTACAGGTTTACCTCTGAGTGGATCGGTTGCAGGTAAAGTTGATGCACCGCTGGTAGTTGTAACCAACGTCGGACGACCGGAGGATTTTGCTCGGGTTGATGTTAAAGGCGCGATCGCAGTTGTCCAAAGAGGAGAAATTCGGTTTTCCGAAAAGGTACAAAATGCCAGTACTGCGGGTGCGGTAGCCGTGGCAATTATTAATGACAGATCGGGAAAACTCGCGGCTTCTCTTGGTGGTGGAGTCAGTAAAATTCCTGTTTTGGCTTTATCTAGAGAACAAGGCTCTGCTTTACTACAAAGTTCTCAAACCCAACAGTCAGCTAGCTTACATGTCAATACTCGGCAACGTCAAGTTACTGGACGTAATGTAGTAGCTCATCTACCTGGTAGCGCTAGACCTCAAATACTTCTGGGCGCTCATTACGACTCCGTACCAGGTGCGCCAGGGGCGAATGACAACGCTTCTGGAACGGCTGTTCTTTTAGAAATTGCCCGCAGAATCTCTGAAACTCCCTTAGCAAACCAAACTTGGTTTGTGGCTTTTGATGGCGAAGAAGACGGGTTACATGGTTCTAAAGCTTTCGTACAAACCGCCCAACCACAGTTTATCTCTAGCCTTAAGGCAATGCTAAATTTTGATATGGTAGGCGTAAATTCTAGTCTTCGCGTGAGTGGTACACCTCAGCTCACAGCCCGAGTGAAAGCAGCGCAAAGTAGGTTATTCCACTTCTGAATCTTACAGTGGTAGCGACCATGCTTCCTTCGCAGCGGCAAAAGTTCCAGTTTTATTTTTTCATCGAGGGCGCGAGCCTAACTACCACACGCCAAACGACAAGCAAGTAGACTCAAATCTACTCGATGAAACTGTCAGCGTGGGACTAGAGATTGTCGAGCAATTGCTTTGAAGTGTGGGCTGTTAACAGTTAATGGTTAACAGTTTGCAATCAAGTATTAACCATCAATCAACAACTATCAATCAATAACAAACAACAAACCTACAATGTCTCAGAATTCTGTTGTGAAAAAGTCAGTAACTTATTTATCTTTAATATTTATGGGGGCTGCGGGTAGTTTGTTAGGAACCCAATTATTACCCAACCGACCGGAGTTAATCCCACCATCAGTTGCTCAGCTCCCGGCTCAGGTTCCTAGCGGAAACATTAACTTTATTGCTAACGCTGTAGACCGTACTGGTGCAGCTGTCGTCCGTATTGATGCGGCACGGGCTACCCGCGCTAGACAACCTGGAGCTAGGATAGTGCGGGGAACTGGCTCGGGCTTTA
>NZ_JBOFLP010000050.1:0-46420 GCF_051657925.1 Chroococcidiopsis sp. | reverse complement strand
ACCGAGAATAATTCCTAGTACTTTTTTCACAAATTCCTCCCGACTGCCTTTCGTTCCCAAAATTAGTGTAGAGGACTAGGTGTAAAAGTTGTTAAGAATCTAGAGGCAGAAATTTGTCAGCACTACAAATGAAGAATTCCTGGGAGTCTGGGGCGATCGCGGTTAGCTCGGCTTTGGCAGGCATAGAGCAGTTGAGCAGCAGCGATCGCACTTCCCAAACCCCAAAATCATCGTAAAATTTGGTGTGGTGCTACCGCTAGTCGTAGTTTTCCCCATCTTTAGGGAGCAGGGAGCAGGGAGCAGTGACCAGTGACTCCTGACCAGTGACCAGTTATCAGTGAAGACAGTAGTTATGACTAACCACTCACTACACCCCACACCTCCCACACCCCACACCCCGTTCTTCGCTGATAACTGTCAAAAAGCGATCGCGACATTCACCCCCTGGTTAGAGCCACAGAATAGAGAGTATTTGTACCTTGTCAATGAAGGGCTAGAAAGTGACTATGGAGATTATCACCCCAGACTGGGTAAAACACGCTGTTTTCTATCAAATTTTTCCCGATCGCTTTGCTAAGAGTCAACAACCCCGCAAGCGGCTGTTAAAGAACGCTACTTGGGAAGAATGGGAAGAAATGCCCACTCTCCAAGGCTATAAGGGTGGCGATCTCTGGGGTGTGATGGAGCAATTAGATTATTTGCAAACGTTAGGCATTAACGCCATCTACTTCACCCCGATCTTTCAATCTGCTAGCAATCACCGCTATCATACCCACGACTACTATCAAGTCGATCCGATGTTAGGCGGAAATGAAGCTTTTCAAGAATTGCTAGAAGCTTGTCACAGCCGCGATATTAAGGTTGTTTTGGATGGAGTATTCAATCATGCCAGTCGGGGCTTTTTCTTTTTTCACGATATTCTCGAAAATGGTTCCTACTCTCCTTGGGTAGATTGGTTCAAGATTGAAAAATGGCCCTTGTGTCCCTATGATGGCGATCGCCCCGCTAATTATGAAGGTTGGGCAGGAAATCGCGCTTTACCCGTGTTCAATCACGATAATCCAGAAGTGCGAGAATACATTATGGAGATTGCCGAATATTGGCTGAAAGTCGGCATCGACGGCTGGCGGTTAGATGTGCCATTTGAAATTAGAACTCCTGGTTTTTGGCAAGAGTTTCGCGATCGCGTCAAAGCCATCAACCCCGATGCTTATATTGTCGGCGAAGTGTGGGAAGATTCGCGAGAATGGCTGGACGGCACGCAATTTGACGGCGTGATGAATTACTTGTTTGCCGCACCGACAATCGCTTTTACGGCTGGCGATCGCGTGGATATAACACAAGTCCAAGACCGTTCCTACTCTCCCTATCCGCCTCTGTTTGCGGCTGAATATGCGGCAAAAATGCAAGACTTGTTGCAATTCTATCCATGGGAAATTCAGCTAACGCAGTTGAATTTACTTGCCAGCCACGACACGGCGAGACTAATTTCTATTGCTGGAAGCGATCGCTCTAGTGTTGAACTTGCTACCCTATTGCTACTAACATTTCCTGGCGCTCCTAGCATCTACTATGGTGACGAAGTTGGTTTACCAGGCAAAATCGATCCAGACTCTCGGCGCGGTTTCCCCCTCGAAGCCACTTGGGATCGGGAAATTCTCGAATACCACCGTCAGTTGATTGCCTTACGCCATGCTTACCCTGCCTTGCGTACGGGAGATTATCAAGTGTTACACGCACAGGGCTTAGTCTATGTTTTTGCGAGAACTTCAGGCTCAGAAGAAATTGTCGTAGCTGTCAATGCTGGTACTGACTCGGCACAAGTTAGTTTAGACATAAATAAGTTGCGATCGCACCTCAGCAAGTTGTTATTTGGTAGTGCAGAAATCGAGGCTGTTGCTGATGGATCGCAAATGAATTTGAATCTACCCCCAAGGGCAGGTTGTATTTTGAAATAAAAACTTCGACCTAAAAATGTAGAGACGTTACATATACTGTCTCTACATTTTTCTATTGAAATAAACTTGGCAATAGACTAGAACCGCGCCAAACAGCGTAAATCAGAAAGGCAAATATCAACGTAATGAAAACAGTATATATATAGCTAACACACATCAGTAATCCATCATCTTCTAGTGTTGCTACTGCCAATACTAAAATGCCAATAGTCGGAAAAGAGTTTGTCAGGGGAATTGGTAACATTAATAAAATCGCCAACCAAGCAATACAAAGCCCGTTAAATTGCCAAATATAAGGATTTCCCGCGATTTTCAACATGCGAGGACGAACGATTCGTTCTAGCAATCTGGTACATCTTTTCAAATTTTGTAACAATTGCTGGGCAAACCAGCGCGGAAATTTGAATTGAGCGACTTTTTTCGGCAGCCAAGGCGATCGCCTACCTAATGCCATTTGTAGCGATAAAATTAAGCAGGCTGTTCCAGGTATGCCGGTGAAACCAGGTGGATGAGGAAACAAAAACGGTAGTACAAGTAAGGCAATAACCAGGCTAAAACCTCGTTCTGAAGTTCCTACCAAAATATCGCTTAAAGTTAAAGGCTGTTGAGATAGTTTTTCTAGTAAAGATTTAATATCTTGCGAAAATTTTAAATGCATATAGTCAGTTATCAGTTATCAGCGATCGGTGACCAGTGAAGAAAGGGTGTAGGGTGTAGGGCAATTTTGAATGCGTGAATGCGTGAATGCGTGAATTGCTCCCTCAACTCTCTTCTGGTACTAAAACTGCTACGGCTTGGGGAATGACGCGAAATTCGGCAGGGGTGTAAGCGGTGATTTCTCCATCGGTATTAATGGGGCGGGGTTTTCTAGTCGAAATGCGGATTTTTTGACCGTGTAAGGTACGAACTCCAGATAAAGCTGTATGCCTACCTTGACGCATTGCGGGTAATAAAGGAATCATCTGCCACCAGTGACGCAATTCCAGACTGTATAAGTCTAGCCTGCGATCGTCGATCGCCGCATCGTGAGTGACTGCCATGCCACCACCGTAATAGCGTCCGTTACCAACGGCAATTTGTACGGTTTTGACTCGAATCGCATCTTGATTATTTATCCGAATTTCGGCTCTGAAGGGACGCGATTGCCAGAGAGCTTGAATTGCTACCATTGCATAGGCTAAAACTCCCCAACGACGTTTAGACTCTTTCGTCAGTTTTTTAGCGATTTGGACGCTCAAACCGAGGCTAGCAACGTTAAAAAAATGCTTGCCATTTACCCAACCTAAGTCAATCCAACGGATTTTTTGACTCGCAATAATCTCGCACGCTTCAGGGAGAGAATTGGGAATTTCCAAAGTTCGAGCTAGATCGTTAGCAGTCCCTAGAGGTAATATTCCTAAAGGCAATCTAGTCTCAACCAACGCATCTACTGCTGCGTTGAGCGTACCATCTCCACCACCAATAATTACTAAGTCTACTTGATGGCGATGGTAGCGGATCAGTTCGGGTAATTGCCGAGGATGTTCTATCGGCTTTTCTAATAACTCTAAATCTAACTGCTGTAACTGTTCTATGGCAGCGGCGATCCGCTGCTGTCCGTGGCGGGCATGACGATTGACTAGCAGTAAAGCTCGCTGTTTCACGATCGATTGCCGGTGAGGGTTGCTGCCATGCCTTTGAACGCGCATTGGGAGGCGATCGCGGGTAAGGCTTAATACTAATTTTATCTAAATTAAATCTTTTGATAAATTTATTTTGCTCTGTGACAAGTTAAAAGCAATTTAATTCACAATATCTGACATAAATAAATAGTAAGGTGGGCATTGCCCACCCTACAATACTTCTGACTTCTTATAGATATATAAACCCTTGAAAGATTTAGATGAAACCGCGTTCATCCAATTTTCGAGAGACATGCCGTTGTCTGCTTTAGATAAATTGGCGAAGTCTGTTGACTAACAAGATAAATCGATAGATTTAAGTTTGCAAAGGAATAGATATGAGCGTAGCTATTGGTATAGCCATAGATAAGGCACTAAATGGTACAGATAAAAATGATGTCATATTCCGTACAGTAGGGTGCGTTATTAATGCACCCTACACAACTGGTCACAACAACCCGCGATAACGAATAAAAACTAAAATAACTGCCCAAGAACCCAATGCAACCTTTACTGCTACTAAGAAGTTGAGTATGGGGAGAACTCCGCCACTGACAAGTGCGCCCATTTCTCCGTGCGGTAGTTCAAATCCAGACAGAGTTATCGCCGCTAAAACAACGAAAATCAGCACCGAAACTTTCTCCCATGTAGCAGCGTGCCAGCGCTTGTAGATACTTTGCATCCGCTCTGGTGACGAAGTAATTGCCACCAGACCGATCGCCGTTCCGCCTGCTACCCCTGCCGCAAAACCACCACCTGGGCTGAGATGACCCCGAATTGCCAGTTCAATTCCTACCAAAGCTGCAATTGTCGCTCCTAATCGTGCCAGCACAATTGATGGCCGATCTGTGAAACGATAGACTTTGGTGGATGGCTTTTCATTCGCTAGTAGATAATGAGCGCCCATAATGGCGATCGTAAATACCACCACCTCAAAAATGGTGTCGTACAGCCGATTTCTAAAAATAATCCCTGAAACCGCGTTGGGTACTCCACTATCTTGAACGACCGATTCGACAATTGAACGTGACAAATCCGGTGCGGGATTGGACATGATGAGGATTTTGACAAACAAGGCTATTCCTGCGGCAATGTAGACCCATTTCATGAATGCTTCTCCTCTGGCGCGCTGACATAGGTAAGGCTTGTTACAGGTGATGAAAGTTCGGCTTGCATGATGTCATAGATCCGCTGCACTCTGGTGACGGTATGGTAGGGTTGTTTTTCCCCATCAGGCGTTGTGCAATCTACGTCTTCGGGTCGCGTACAAGTTGCGTGTACTTCTTTCTCCATCAGCGCTTGGTGCAAATCCTGTTGGTCTTTGTAGGTCACTAACTCAAGTCGCATGTGACGTTTGCCCAAAATTGCCCGTAAATCATCTAGCAGTTGCCCAAAATGCCGATCGCCTTCGCTGTCTATCGCGATCGCTCTTTCTGTCAGTACGCCCAGACGCATCACCATTGACGATCGCACCGCCACTGCATAAAGAGTAATCGCTAGCATCGTACCTACTAATGCTTCGGTCAAAGACACATCTGCTGCCCCCAACACCGCATAGACCATTGCTGCCACGGCTCCCAAAATGCCACGAATCACCAGGGCATGATATGGATTGACCTGAAAGACGACCATCGACGCGGACAGCGGTAGCAGAGCAACTAAAACATAGATATAGCTATCCATCATTGCTACTCCCGCTACTGGAACAGTACGCCAACACGTACCCCAGCACTGTATTCCAAATTGCCAAGCAGATAATGGCAAGGATAAGTAACGGCGATTCGCGGGGTCGTTTCAGCAGTAATCCGATGATGATACTCATCGATCCGAGCGTATCTGCAACTGAAAGACCATGTAGCTTAAATAATAGCGATCGCTTGCCTAACAGGGGGAAGGTACCCCAAAACCAGAAAAAGATTCCTATGCCTATGCAGGTATAACTAATTATGTCGATTATGTCGATCGCCATATTATCCATTTGATACATCGCTCATTCGTTTGATGACTTGTGCCAGTAGCATGAGTGAAGCATTCCCTACACTCAGAATAATCACTCCTACCACACCAATCCACCAATCGTCACGCAAGACGGATACAACCAAGATCGTGACTGATGCTTTAGTTGCTGTACTAGCAAAAGCCAACATTGTCTGCCAGATATCGTCATCCTTACACGCTACGTAGATGGGTACGAGCAGAGCTAGAATCATTGCAATTAGTACTAGGTTCATGTCTTCCTCCGTCGAACATGATGAACTTCGTACCAGCCATCTTCGCGGTATTTCAAAACAATCGTCTTTGGCGTAAAGGTGATCAGGAAAATATCTAGAAATATCAAACCTGGTGTCCGTCGCGGTGGGACTCGTTCCAAGGTGACTTCTTCTTCGTTATGCGGGCGGAGAATAATTTCAAATGCCTCAATGTACGCCTGCGGAATTGCTACGATAATCTTCCCCAGCGCCCGCAACCAATCCTTTAATGCTGCTCGCGATTTGGGGCTTCCTGGTAACAGGAAAGCAACGGCAACGCCGATGATGATATTTGCCACGCTCAAATTAGCAGTGAGCAAAAACCAGATAGCCAGTCGTAATATTAGATTTAGATAACCGATCGTGTCCATACCATCCAGAAAAGCAGGATTAACATCAAACTCATCACACCGATGAGATGCTCGAATTGTTCGAGCATCCGCGGTAGCTTGAGGACTGAGCGTCGAAAGACCGTAAAATATGCCAACCAGCCAACGCCAACGATCGCTAGTGCTTTGGCAATATTCTCAACGGTGTAAGCTTTGTAATACACGACGTTTGCCACAATCAGCGCACCGAGTAACAATACTATTGCTGTCCAAAAACCAGGTCTTGCCTCTTGCCCCTCTTGTCGCTGGTGGGGTAGAAATATAAATCTGGCATATGCTATTGCCGTTCCTACAGCCGCAACGTTCATCGCGATCGCCTGCCAGGGCAGCAAATTCTTCGTCGTCAATACCTTTGCCCCAAAGCCGGACAGCATGGGAAAGCCTGAAATTGAAAAGCTAGCCAAAACCAGAGCAATCCAAATTGTAGTGTCGATCGGCTGATGTTGCAGTTCTTTAAAGCTGCGGCTTGGCAGATTACCCGCTATGAGAAAAAGTGCCGATTTGACTAGCCCGTGTGTCAACGCATAAAAGCCACCCACTTCAGGCGCAGCCAGGATAAAGCCTAACTGCGAAACTGTACTCAATGCCAGCATTCTCTTGGTGTCTTTTTCAAACACCGCATAGAACACTCCTAGCAGCGCCGTCCCAACTCCGAATATCCTGACGATCGGATCGATCTCTTCCAAGGTTAGCGCGCAACGCACTAGCGGATAGACACCAGCTTTGACCACAATTCCTGATAGCATTGCCGACACTGGCGTTTCCGATTCGGAGTGAGTTAACGGCAACCACAATCCAGATACAAAAACTCCCCCTTTTACCAAGAGTCCTAAAAAGATCAGGGCAAGTGCTTCTGGAGGTGCGCCGCGCAATCCTGCAAAAGCGAACGAATGATGTGCTTTATAGACCAGCACCGCGCCAACTAGATAAAACAGCATTGACACGTTGCTGACAAACAAATAGCGCAAGCCAACCCAAATCGAGCGATCGCTTCGAGGATAGGCAATTAAGAGAAATGCGGCAATCCCGCTGACTTCTAACGCTACATATAAACTAATAAAATCCGTACAGACAAACGCAGCATTGACGCTGCCATGCAGAATGATAGTTTGGGCGTAAAAAAAAGCCGTTTTCCCACTGCGCCAACAGTAGAGAATGACCGCCGCCGTTACCAGCGCATTTGTCAAAATAAAGTAGCCGCTCAATTGGTCGATCGCTAACGTCACGCCGAAGTTATCGAGTAAATTCAGCGTCAGCGGTGACTGTAGGTTAAATAACAGCGATGCATATGCGGCAGAAGCTATAGCCATGCCCAATGCAAGATAGCGATCGAGTTTGGGGATGAGAGAAGCGACGAACCCCACAAAAAACGGTAGGGCGATCCAGGCGATCGAAATGGTACTCATGGCGTATTACTCTTCTCGATCTCGTTGCTTTCTAATGTCGGATTATCGCGCGACAACTTCATGACACCGACTAGCATCACAGCCTGAATCGAAAAGCCGATGACGATCGCCGTCAAGATCACCGCTTGAGGAACCGGATCGGAGTAAGCGACATTTTTGACATCTGAAATAATCGGTGCGAACAAGCCATCTCGCGATGCAATCAGTATGTAGTAGGCAATAACCCCCGTACTCATGACATCCATCGAAACGATCTTCATCACAAGATTTTTTTTGAAGATAATGCCGAAAAATCCGCACAATATTGTTGCTAATACGCACGCTTCTAACACGAAAATTGCCTGTTGAGTAAGGGTTAGTCGTAAGTTTTATTGCAATACAGACTTGAGCAAAAACCGCTTGTTAAGATTTTTGACTTCTGACTTTTGACTTCCGCTTTGTGCATTAGTCCGTCATCCCACATCTGCTGGCTAACTGCTGTTTTTACTACAGCGAATTAGCCATCTCTCCAACACACTTCATGTTCCAAGAATTTAAGAGAGATGTCAATCGCTTACCGATTTTTCCATACCACTGCTTGACTAGCACTTCAAAACGTCGAGCCTAATTTTTTAAATCTGACGGTAAGCGATTTCAAAATTGCACGTTGACTTGGTGGAGGCGCACAGATATGCGCCTCCATTGACTACCTGGGAGGATCGAAACGATTAGCCGCAGCAGCAACCGCTATCATAGGTACGGCAGCAAAAAAGCAGATTATCCATTGATCTAAAGTCATGGGTGCGGTGGAGAAGAGATTGTTGACAAATGCAGAGTTACTGAAGATAATTTGCAAAACGATCGCCCCAATCACTCCCGCTGCGATCGCGGGCGCACCACTGACTTTTTCTTTAGAGCCACCCAGCTTTGCTTGCAGCGAAGGTAAGAGTTGACTCACACTTAATAAATAAAAGATTCTACCTAAAACTAAAGCTTGAATCGCCATCGTCCTTGCTAATGGCAAGCTACCCCAAGGGGCTTGACGTACCCATTCAAACATCCCAAAAATTAAAGTCCAATTATATAAAGAAACAGCTAAAATTCGCTTAATGCGATTTACTGTTAGCAAGCGTTCGTTAACCGGACGGGGAGGCTTTTTCATCACGTCGCTGGACTTTGGCTCAAATGCCAGAGGTACAGTCATGGTGATGGAGTTGAGCATATTCAACCAGAGAATTTGCAACGACAAAATGGGTAGTTCTCTTGCTAGCAGCGTACTAATTAAAATTGTCATCGATTCGCCACCATTCACTGGCAAAATGAAGCGCATAGCGTTGAGTAGGTTTTTATAAACCGTGCGCCCTTCTTCCACCGCCGCCTCAATAGAAGCAAAGTTGTCATCCGTCAGCACCATATCGGCTGCTTCTTTCGATACCTCAGTACCGGAACCCATTGCAATCCCAATATCTGCTTGTTTGAGGGCGGGGGCATCATTTACGCCATCTCCCGTCATTGCCACAATTTCACCACGCGACTGTAAAGCTTCAACTAAACGTAGCTTTTGTTCGGGTGCGACACGGGCAAAAACAACCCCATCTTGTACGGCATTGGCAAGTTCGGAGTTGTTCATCTGGGCAAGTTCAGCCCCAGTGAAGGCAAGAATTTGCTTGTTTTTACGCAAACCCATGCGACGAGCGATCGCAGAAGCTGTGGTGACATGATCGCCCGTAATCATCTTCACCTGAATTCCCGCTTGCTGACAAGCATAGACAGCGGCGATCGCTTCTTGGCGAGGCGGATCGATCATTCCTTGTAATCCCAAGAAAATTAAACCTGCTTCTAGATCGGAGTGTTCGACCGATTTCTGTGCTTCTGTTACGGGTTTCATTGCAAACGCCAGCACGCGCAAACCCTGCTTTGCCATGCTATCTACTTGCTGGGCAATAACTTCAGCCTCGACAGAAGTTAAATTTCCCTCTGCATCTAACGCCGCACGACAGCGTTGAACGATCGCTTCCACCGAACCCTTAACATAAATGATTTTAGCCTTATTCCCTCGCTCCTCGCTCCTCACTCCTCGCCCCTGTTCGTGCAAAGTCGCCATATATTGAAACTGAGACTCAAAAGGGATCGAGTCGATTCTGGGGGTAGCTCTTTCTAAATCTGACTGCGACAATCCCGCTTTCGCACCAACAGCAATCAAAGCCCCCTCTGTCGGATCGCCTAGCACCGTCCATCTACCATTTTTCTGTTCTATGTGAGAGTCGTTGCATAACAGCCCAGCTATCAAGCATTCTTGCAAAGCTGCGGTTAGTCTTGTCTCCTGTTCCCCCTGCCCTAAAATCTCTCCCGTAGGGTTGTAGCCTTCACCACTTACGGTATAGTGCCGTTCGGCTGTATAGATTGCTTGTACCGTCATCTGATTTTCCGTCAGAGTACCAGTCTTGTCGGAACAGACAACTGTTGCACCGCCAAGGGTTTCTACAGCTGGCAACTTACGAACGATCGCGTGACGACGCGCCATTCGTGAAACGCCCACGGCGAGGGTGATGGTAATGACTGCGGGTAAGCCTTCGGGAATTGCGCCCACAATTAAAGCAACGGCTGCTTCTACAGCATCGCTAAAGTTGCGCTGTCCTAGTCCTACAGCAAATGTGAGAGTTGCCATCCCCAGCACGAAGAATAGCCAGTTGTGGCTGAATTGGTTAAACTTGCGGGTTAACGGTGTAGTTAAATCTACCCGTTGTTCGATGAGCTGGGAGATTTTACCTGTCTCTGTCTCAACGCCTGTAGCAACTACAACGCCGCTACCTTGTCCGAAGGTGACAAAGCCGCCAGCATATGCCATATTGTGGCGTTCTGCCAGAGGAGTTTCTGGTGGTAAAGCTGTTTCCTCAACATCTTTTTCAACTGCTACTGATTCCCCAGTTAAACCTGATTCGTCTATTTGCAAGTCACGGACTTCAATCAAACGCAAATCGGCGGGTACTTTGTCTCCAGAAGTTAGCAACACTAAATCCCCAGGAACGAGTTCTTGGGAGGGAAGCTTGAGTTTTTTGCCATCGCGGATAATAGTGGCTTCGGTTTGGACGGCGGAAGCTAAAGCTGCGATCGCTCCTTCTGCTTGCGATTCTTGCAAGAAACTGATAATAGCATTGGTAGTGGTTACGCCCCAAATCACTCCAGCATTAATCCACTCACCCAAAATTGCTTTAATTGCTCCTGCACAGACCAAAATAATTAGCAGGGGTTGGTTGTATTGCAGCAGAAACTTTAACCAAGCGGGTTTTCCTTTCTTACCCGTCAGTTGATTTGCGCCAAACTGATTCAGTCTTTCCAGGGCTTCTGCTGCCTGCAAACCCTTTTCTGGATGAGTTGCTAAACTCTTTGTTACTTGTTCCAGTTCCAGAGCGTGCCAGGATTGCGCGAGATTAATGTTCATTTTTGTTGTCATGCAGATTTGATTGGGACTAGTCCGTCGCACCACATTTGACGGCTAATTGCTGCTCCTCATCTCAATAGTGGCGAATTGCGTTAAGCGAAGCTATCCCGCAGGGAATCGCCCTTTGACACTTCACACTTCAAGTTTACAAAGCAAGAATTTTCAGTAATGCAAACCGTCTGTTTCTACAATTAATTGGCACAAAATCATGAGTAGATCGTAATTTGTCCTATCTAAGCGAATGAAATTCGCTTAGATAGGACAAGTTTTTATTCCTGCTATAATTAAATATTAATATTTATTTGCCGTTTTTGTCTATTGTTAAAATCTCTGAAATCGCGTTCAAATTTAGTCACCAATAAGCTTACTAAAACTTATACTTTTTTCTATACATTACCTGCGATCTACTCTATGGTTGCGATTCATTCGGTGAATTAACCAGTAGCTAATAGACAAAGCAAAGCTAGCAGTTGCCAAACCAATTAAATCTATACCTGATGCTTTACTAAAATCAAAAATAATTAGTTTTCGGGCGACGGCAATCAAAGCAGTCACAATAACTAATTCAACCTGAACGACGTGTTTTTTTAAATATGCTGTGATATTTTCTAATAATTCTAGAGCAATTAAAATATTTAGAAACATTCCAAATAGCTCGATTAGTGTCTTATTAAAAAAGCCAGTTGGTTCGCTAAATATATCCCGTGACAAAAAGATAATTAGATCTACTAAAGACACTAAAATAACACAGACTAAAGCCAGAGATAAAACTTTTGAAACTAAATTTTCAATTGCATGAATGCCTTTGAGAAAACTTTCATCTGTAAATAAATATTTAGCTGAAATTGCTAGTTTTTTCCATCCTCTAATCATGCTTGGTACTACTGAAATTGACAGAAATCGTTAAATAATCTAATAGGGCGGACATTTGCCCACCCTACACAATTGGCACAGTACTGGTCACTGGTCACTGGTCACTGGTCACTGTCTCCTCTAGCCTACATCGTCGTGAGCGAAACGGTTGTAGAGGAAGTCTAAAGCGTAGTTGCGGAGTTGATAGTATTGCGGATCTTCCATGATGCGAGCGCGATCGCGGGGACGGGTGAAAGGAATATCCAACACCTCGCCAATTTTAGCGTGAGGACCGTTGGTCATCATCACCAGGCGATCGGCTAAGAATAGCGCCTCGTCAATATCGTGGGTGATCATTAACACGGTGCATTTATGGTCGTTCCAGATTTTCAGTAACTCTTCCTGCAACTCCTCTTTAGTAATTGCATCCAACGCCCCGAAAGGTTCGTCTAAAATCATCACCTTGGGACGAATTGCCAAAGCACGGGCGATCGAAACCCGCTGTTTCATTCCCCCAGATAGTTGCGGTGGCTTCTTATCTGCGGCTTCCGCTAGTCCAACCATTGCCAAATGTTCCCGCACGATCGCCCGCTTTTCTGCTTCTGGCTTGTTGGGATGTACGGCGTTCACCGCCAAATAGACATTTTCAAATGCGGTCCGCCAAGGTAGCAAGGCATAGTTTTGAAACACCACCATCCGGTCTGGACCTGGCTTAGTCACGGGGCTACCATCAACTAAGACATCTCCTGAAGTGGGATGAGCAAAACCCGAAACCATATTCAACAGCGTACTTTTACCGCAACCGGAGTGACCGATCACGCAAATAAACTCCCCTTCATAGACACTGAGATTCACTCCATCAAGGACGGTGAAAGGACCGTTTTTGGTGGGATAGACTTTACAAACGTCCTTAATCTGTACAAAAGCCTGACGATTAGACTGTGCTGTAGAGAGTGGCTTGCCTAAGCGATTTCTGGCAACGTCTGTATAAGCAAAAGCGTTGTTCATTACGATATTTGGTAGTTGGTAGTTGGTAGTTGGTAGTTGGTAATTGGTAGTTGGTAGTTGGTAGTTGGTAGTTGCAAAGAGGCAAGTTCTTCTCTACTTACGACTTACGACTTACCCATTACCAATTCAGTTAGGCTGCTCTGCGGATTGGTGCGTCGAGAATGACTTCGGCTACGGAGAAGTCACGTTTGATCGCTAGACTGTTGAGATAGCCGAGTGGGTCGTCGGCATTAAATACAGTCCCGTCAAAGAGTTTGAGCGGCTGGCGGGTGTAGCTGACATCTAAGCCGAGTTCTCTGGCAGCTGTGCTGAAGACTCCGACACGACAGATCCGTTCGATAATTTCCACCCAATTTCTGGGGAAGGGAGTGTGACCCCAACGTGCTAGTTGAGTCACGATCCAAGTTTGCTCCGTGCGGCTGGGACGATTGATTGCAGCTTCAGAAAAGAATTGGTGGTGAGCATACTCCCGCATTGGACTACTCAGATCGCAACTGCTGCTATCGGGGTCTAGCAACTGAATATAATCGACGCTGGTGCTGACATATTCCCGCCGTGCCAAAATTTGACGAATTTCTTCGGCATTTTCTGGCAACGAGCAATAGTAGCAAGCTTCTAAAAGTGCTTTGACTAGAGCGATATGAGTATTTGGATACGCTGCTGCCCATTCTTCCCGCACGCCGAGAACTTTTCCTGGGTGTCCCAGCCAAATTTCTAAATCGGTAGCAGCGGTAAAGCCAATCCCTTCTTCAGCAGCGCGGTAGTTCCAAGGTTCGCCAACGCAGAATCCATCGATACTACCCGCTTTGAGGTCGGCAACCATTTGGGCTGGGGGAATGGTGTGAACGTCAACATCTAAATCGGGGTCGATACCACCTGCGGCTAGCCAGTAGCGTAAGAGGACGCTGTGCATTGAGGAAGGATGTACGACCCCCATCGTATGCCGCTGGTCGCGGGTACGCAGCAAGTGCTGTTTGAAGTCGGTGAGGTTGTAAACTCCTTGGTCGTAAAAGCGTTTTGATAAGGTGATGGCGTTGCCATTACGAGTCATGGTTAAAGAAGTAACCGTGGGTATCGGTTTATTCTCATGACCACCCAAAGTCAACCACATTGGCATCCCTGAAGGCATTTGGGCAGCATCGAGATAGCCAGCGGCAATTCCATCGACAATCCCGCGCCAGCTAGTTTCCCGTACTAGGGTAACTTCATCTAAGCCATGCTTGGCAAAGAAACCTTTTTCTTGAGCGATCGCCAGTGGTGCGCA
Source organism: Chroococcidiopsis sp. (assembly GCF_051657925.1). Taxonomy (NCBI): domain Bacteria; kingdom Bacillati; phylum Cyanobacteriota; class Cyanophyceae; order Chroococcidiopsidales; family Chroococcidiopsidaceae; genus Chroococcidiopsis; species Chroococcidiopsis sp. The sequence goes on along the minus strand of NZ_JBOFLP010000050.1, from coordinate 32,212 downwards.
AGCGGTTAAGGGAACGAAGCCGATTTCCAAATTGACTTTTTCCAACCCGTGACGGGCAACAGCTGTTTTTTTCCGCGCCCGAATTTGCTTAACTCGTTTTTGCTGGTTTAAAAAGTAGATCATTTCGCTCCGCAGACTGTAATAGCTGGGATGTTCTACAACCTGCATCCGCTTACGGGGTCTGGGGATATCTACTTCTAAAATGCCACCAATTTTCGATTCGGGTCCGTTGGTTAACATGACGATGCGATCGCTCAGCAATACGGCTTCGTCTACGTCATGTGTCACCATTACAGCCGTGACATGGTTTTCTTGGCAGATTTGCATCAGCTGTTCTTGCAAGTTACCCCTGGTTAGTGCATCTAACGCCCCAAAGGGTTCGTCGAGTAACAACAACTTCGGACGCAGCGCTAAAGCACGGGCGATCGCTACCCGTTGTTTTTGTCCCCCCGATAGCATTCCTGGTGGCTTATCGGCATGGGGACGTAAACCCACCATATCGATGTGCTTTTCGACAATGGCGCGGCGTTCTCCCGCAGGTGCGCCCTTCATTACAGCATCGACAGCCAGGGCGATGTTTTCCCGTACTGTCCGCCAAGGTAGAAGGGAGTAATTTTGAAACACCACCATCCGGTCTGGTCCTGGCTTGGTGATTCTCTGACCTTCTAGGGTGACAATTCCCTCACTAGGTAGGTCTAGCCCTGCAATCATGTTGAGTAGCGTCGATTTACCGCAGCCAGAGTGACCGATTAGCGATACAAACTCACCTTTTTTAATCTGAAGGTCAATGCCTTTGAGGGCAATGTATTGTCCCCCACCGACGAGATTGAAAACCTTATCTATTTGGTCAACAGCAACGAATACAGACATGGCTATTTGGTAGTTGGTAGTTGATAGTTGGTAATTGGTAGTTGTTAATAGTTAATAGTTAATTGCGAGCAACCGTTAACCATTAACCATTAACCATTAGCTATTTCTGTTCTGCTGGCAAGATCAGCGTTTGTATCCAAGCCATGAGTTTGTCGAGTAACAGACCAACTATACCGATGTAAATTAGGGCGAGGATAACTTCGCTGACGTTGTTGTTTTGATAAGCTTCCCAGATGAAGAAACCGATGCCGACGATACCGGACATGACGATTTCAGCAGCGATAATTGCCAACCAAGCTAGACCGATCGCAATTCGCAGACCTGTGAAAATATAGGGTAGTGCCGCAGGAATGAGAATGTTGAAGAAGTATTCTTTTTTGGTTAATTGCAGTACTTTGGCGACGTTGTTGTAATCGCTGGGAATTTCTTTGACTCCTACTGCCGTGTTGATCAAAATAGGCCAAATTGCTGTGATGAAGATAACGAATAAGGCAGCGGGTTCGTTTTGTCTGAGGGCAGCTAGAGAGATGGGAACCCACGCTAGAGGTGGTACTGTTCTGAGTAATTGGAAGAGTGGATCTAGTGCTTTGGACATCACTTTCGACGTACCAATTAAGATTCCTAAGCCGATTCCTACAATTGCCGCTAGAGTATAACTAATTGCTACCCGTTGCAAGCTCGCCCAGATCTGCCAAAATAAACCTTTGTCCGTGCCACCTCGGTCGTAGAAGGGCCAGAAAATTAATATCCAAGTGTCTTGAATGACTTTTATAGGTCCTGGTAATGTGGCTCCTGGTGTGAGAGAAAAGAGTTGCCAAATTGCTAAAAAGATGGCGATCGCGATAAATGGTGGTAACAAGTCAGGCAGTCTTTTTTGTAAGCCTGCGAGAAAGCTGTTATCTGCGCTAGCCCGTCTTCTAGGGGAAAATGTAGTCATCGATCGTCTGTTCCTCAGATTTACATGGATAGTTACAAGTGGTCATTTGTCACTTGTCATTTGTCATTGGCAACTTACAAATGACTAATGACTAAGCATTAGGCTTTTTTGATCTTCAAACTCTTTAAGTAGGCAGCGGGATTTTCGGGGTCGAATTTGACTCCATCAAAAAATGTTTCTACGCCCCGAGAGGTGCTGGTGGGAATGTCGGCAGCTGCAACGCCTAATTCTTTGGCTGCTTCTTTCCACAAGTCTTCGCGGTTAACTTTATCAATTAATGCTTTGGCTTTTGTCAGGGTGTCTGGTGGTAAAAAGCCCCAACGGACGCTTTCTGTTAAGAACCAAAGGTCGTGACTCTTGTAGGGATAGGAAACGCTACCTCTAGGATCTTTCCAGTAGAGGACGGCTTTGTTGCGATCGTCAATCTTGCGTCCTTCGCCCATGTCATATCTACCAGCAAAGGGTCCAGCAAGAATTTCAGGGGACAGATTGAAGTAGTTCCGTCCGCCGAGGATCTTAGCCGCTTCTTCACGGTTGTCAAAGTTATCTAACCACTGTTGTGCTTCCATAATGCCTTTGAGTAGCGCCTTGGTTGCTTTGGGATGTTTATCAACCCACTCTGCCCGTAATGCAAAGTATTCTTCTGGGTGATACGCCCACATATCTGCGGTCAATGTTGCCAAGAAACCAATTTTGTCTCTGACGATGCGATAGGGCCAAGGGTCGCCTGTACTGAAGGCATCCATCGTACCTGTCTTCATGTTGGCAACGGTTTGGGCGGCTGGCACTGTGATCAGTTTGACATCGGTATCGGGGTTGACACCGCCAGCAGCTAGCCAATAGCGAATCCAGAATTCTTGGTTGACTTGGGCAAATGTATAGGCGGCACTGAAAGGAGTATTAGCTGATTTGAGTTGACCGAATAAGTTCTTGCCACCTTTGGCTAGTTCTAGTTCTATTCCTTTACCTTGGTGTTTGCTAGCGACCGCAATTCCGTTTCCTTGCGTATTTAATTGCGCTAACAAATACATCGGAATCGGCTTGTTCCCTTTGGTGATGCGCCCTTCTGTAATTAGATGCGGCATCGGCATTTGATATTGTCCGCCATCAACCCCACCACCAGCCGCACCAATTTCTGTATTGTCTCGCATCGAACCCCAAGAGGCTTGTTTGGAAACCTCTACGTCGCTCATGCCGTACTTCGCAAAAAAACCTTTTTCTTTAGCAATAATTAGGGGTGCTGCTTCTACAATGGGGATATATCCTAGCTTGACTTTTGTTGTTTCTGGTGCTTGTTCGGGGCTAACATTTACTGCGGCAACTTGTTGGGCTTGGTTGCCTGTCGCAGTGTCAGGTGGATTCCCCAAACAACCTTTCAGAAACACCGAACCAACCGCAGAAGCTCCAACAGTTACTATAAATTTCCGGCGAGAAAACTCCTTCATAAAACTTTCCTCAAGCACATTCAATGGTTTATATCAAAGCAAATCTATGCAATGAAACTATTGAGTTTCTTGCACTTGAAATGCATGGTTCGATCTAAAAATACTGGTTTGGCTCAGCGAAATTAGGTGGTCGTAGCCCTGGAGTTGCAAAGTTGAAATTTCACAACTTAGCTACATGCAATTGGAGTCCCTAAGAGACAACGAAAACCAAAATTAATGTTGTTTTAATAAGCTTACAGCTTTTAGTGCAAAATTTGTTAACTTTTAACGACTGATAGTTAAATAAATCTAATATCGCTTTGATAAGCAAAAGTTTATGGTTTTTCAATTGCCTATTGAACTATCTATAGTTAACATTGGTTACCTCTGAATAACCGCTGCGATCGCCTATTTATTCCTACAACAGTGCAAGTTGTTTATCGTAACTATCAGTCGATCCCAATGTATTTTAGCTTGTCGAACGCCGATTGAGATTTGCTGAGTATAATTGCTGATATTAGATTTTCAAATTCCTTAAACTTTTAGCAGTCTAAAATTTACATTTAGTACTGAATCGAACATTAATTCACATCTAAAGTGAAGTTTTACAACTATGTATACGGTGATTCAGAACAAAATGACATTTATTCGTTAAACCTGACTTGAAAATAGATTTCCATTCCTGGGAGTGAGAGTGTGGGTTTAGGAGCGAGGAGTGAGGAGCGAGGGGAAGAAGACAGAGTCGCGGAGCGCAACCCTGCGCTCGTCGGGAGCAATTCTAGCCACCAGCCACTAGCCACTCTCCCGACTCCCATTTTCAAACCAGATCTGTTTCAATCGCTGCCGAGAATCTCTACCGTACCCTCTTGACCGTCGAGCCGCACCTGTTGACCGTCGCGCAATAAATGGGTAGCGTCGCGCACATCCATCACCGCAGGAATGCCATACTCGCGCGCTACGATCGCCCCATGAGATAATCTTCCTCCGACTTCAGCGATCAAACCTCCAGCCCTGGCGATCGCGGCGACCCAACCGGAATCGGTGTAAGGTACGACTAAAATTGTTGTTTTATCGATCTCTGGCAGCATTTGCCAATCGTGCAACACGACGATCGTTCCCGTGACTTGACCGGAACTAGCGGGAATTCCTTGGAGGAGTGAGGAGTGAGGAGTGAGGGACGGTAGGGGCGCATGGCTCGCCCGTACGGGAGTGGGGGGAGAATTACCGTAAATGAGGGGAGGTATGGGATTGAGTTGGCTGTCTCGATCGAATTGCGATCGCCTCGCTTCGACTAATTGTGTTAATTGAGATATAAACTCCACATCTTCAGCAACAACTCGCTGCACTTCAGGAAATTCTAAAAAGAAAATATCACCAGGTTGAGATAATTGCCCTGACTGCAAAGATATCTCCTCTAGTCGCACGAAACACCAGCGTAATTCTGCTAATAAGCGGCTGTATACCTGCGTAACTCGCCCTTTCAGATCTATGCGTTGCTGAACTCTTGTTGTACCACGTTGCATTTCTAAGCGATCGCTTCTAAAACTGCCTTCCTCCACGCTCAACATCTGCATAAATAATTCTCGTACTACCTGCGGTTTCTCCTTCCAAGTGGGAACCGCGATATCTGTGCCTACCTGACTCAAATAGCCGTAGCGATCGAGCAATTGCTCGAACTGCTGCAAAATTTCTCTCCCGGGCGCAGTATCTTCCAACTGCTCAAATGCTCGTTCTGGAGATAATTGCGGCGCTATTTTTCGAGCTTTTTCTGCCAAAGCTGCAATTTCGCGCAATGCGGCTACTTCTGGCGTTTGGCTGTTGTCGATTTTGTCATCCCGAACTCGAAATACCGCTTGTCGTAGGGCAGCGCTTAAGGGAGCCAAAATACTATAATAAGTAGCCCGTTTGAGGAGTGATAAAATTCCTTCTATCCGTTCTAGCAATTCTGTTGTTGAAAGTTCTTGCGGCGATCGCTGCTCTAATTTTGCCAAACCAGGACGAAAATACTGCCGCTCGTCTTGTTGAAAATCTCGTACTAAACTCAATTCACGACCCAGTAACCGCAGCAACCCAGGTACATTCTTTAACGTGGAACTTAAAGGCGGTTTGCTAAACTTAGCTCCCCTGGTCAAAAACTCCAGACTTTCCGCCGGTAAACCCATCAATCGAAAAATCGCTCCTAACAACGAAGCATTGAAATAGGCGCGGGAATAATGCAGCGTTGCCGTTTCGTTAAAGTCTAATCCTTGGGAACGATCGCCCAAAACAATTGTAAAAATCTCCCCCCACACGCCACAAGTTAGTGGACGGTTGATCGACCAAGTTAACGGGCGAATTGCCCCAGGAATCACTTCAGCCGCAATCTTGCGCGTCCAAATTGGCAGAAGAGTTGTAATCGGACGCGATTGCAGCAGCCACAATTGGCTCCCGTCGTAACTCCACTCAATATCTTGAGGAATACCGTGATATCGATCTTCGATTTTGCGGGCGAGAAGGGCAGCTTGTTTAATCAGTTCTAGCGGTACGTCTCCTTCACCATCCTCTTGTAGAGACGTTACATTTAATGTCTCTACATCTAATGTCTCTACATCTGCGATCGCAACTCGATATTGTTCTGGAGTCAATCGTCCCGAAACTACCTGTTGCGCTTCACCGGGCAAAGCTTCTATCGCCACAGCATCCCCTTGCTGGGTAATTGGGTCGCGGCTAAAAGCTACGCCAGAAAAAACTCCCTGAACTTGCTTTTGAATCAACACAGCCATTGCTGCGTCGATTTGCCCCCTAGCACGACGATACTCTACTGCATTTGGCAGGTCGTAGGAAGCTTGAATGCGGGCGATCGCCTGCCTTAACATAGAGCGACTGGTAACTTGCAGTACGGTTTCATACTGTCCCGCCGCCGCCGCTTGTTCCGAGTCTTCTCCAATTGCTGAGGAACGGACTACCAGTGGTTGGGTAGCTGAAGGTTGCAAAGCTTGAATTACAGGTTCTGGGTCGTCTCCTGGCACGACTACCCAACCCATCGGTACGGGATAACCCCAGCTTTTCAGTTGAGATAAAGTAGCTGCCTTATCGCCGACTTTTTGAGGATCGAGTCGGTCGTCGAGAGAAACAATTGCCTTATCACCGCGAAAAAAACGAAACATTTTTTCAGATCCGGCTTGTCCTGTTGTTGGAGATAAATCTAGATCGTCGGGAATCTTTTTGTAAATCCAGCCAATTAATATTGCTAAGGCGATCGCGGCGATAATTCTACCAAAATCATTTAAGTGCAATAGTGCCGTAATTGTGGGAAAAAGAAATAATACGCCAAATCTTCCCAGCTCTTTTTCGCGCAGCAGAGTAAAACTAATCCCTCCAATTAAAAATACCAACAGCGCGACTCGCCAATCATGGACGACATAACCCCAAACGACATTTGTGGTTCCCGCACCTTTCCCAACCCAGTAGCGACCCATGACCAAGGCAATTAGGGCAATTAATTCCCACGCTGGTTGAGTTGGGAAAAATGCCCGTGCTAGCAGAACTGCGGCAATACCTTTCAATGCCTCCGATAGCACCGCTAAAATGCCCGCTAACTTACCACCATGATAAAAAGCGGCTGAGACACTGATATTACCAGTTCCCATCCGCTCCAGTCGTCTCCCAGTCAGGGTACGAGTTATCCAAGCAATTAACGGTAGTCCGCCCAATAAGGGGCAGAGAATGAAAATCGCAAGTACACCCCAAACTTGCTGCATGTTAGTCATTGGTCATTGGTCATTCGTCATTGGTCATTCGTCAGCAGTTAGTGACAACCCACAACTGACAACTAACAACTAATAACTAAACAGCATAAGCTACTCGTAGCGCCCAAAATATTAAGGCGGCGATCGCTCCTAACAGTAGTACGGTAGAAATAATCACGACTTTGGGGCTATCTGCCCCATCGAACTTCATAATTCCTCGGTTCAAGTCGGACATACTTGATGTAAATCCTCCTGTGTTAAGAATGCTAAAATCTCCGTATTCGATTTTAGTCTTTCTTTTTCCATTTGGCTTGATGATAACGTAGAATAATCCTTTTAGTCCGCTTGCTTTACCTGGCAAAGCCTAAAATAACCTAAAATAATCAGTATCGTTCCTACTTTCGAGGACTGAAATTTAGCTCTACTTTCTCCCGTCTAATTGGTATATCTACAGTATTTGCATCTGCAATCTTGATGGTTATTTCATCACCGACTTCGAGATTGAGATCGAGCCATCTGAGAAATTCTCGACTACCTTCTGCAATATTCAACATTCCACCCACATACAATCTCAAATCTTCAGCATCTAAGTCTTCAGGGTTTGCAGCTGGAGCGTCTGCTTGATGCTGCCTCCAGTTCAAAATTGCTGTAAGAACGCTTAAATCTCTCAAACCTGCTGTACAAAGCTTTTCTCCGTTTAGATAGACTTCAAAAGCGATCATTATTTTTAGTTTTTCAAGATATTTAAATACAATACCGTTTAGTTATGTATAATTATAGATTGGGTTAAACAAGCATTCAACCCAACAAAGTTCTGAAAAATTCAGGTTTTAATTCTCAAATGCTGCTTACTTAAAGCTGAGTCACTCGTTCGGCGTAATGGCTCCCCATCCTACGGCACAGCTTAAGGTTATTGACTCTATCTAAGAGTGTTATTGATTTAAGATATTTAAGCTAGAGCGATCGTAATAGCTTTACAGAGCGATCGCCCTAGATTTATATTCGAGTTCTGGCGATCGTAGTATCTTCATACATAAAGAAGAAGCACGCGGCTGCGTGCTTCTTCTTTCAATAATCCTATTTAAACTAAATTGTTAAACGGCAACGATTGGATACTCGTACTCCCGTTCTGGTAGTTTCCAAGCATGACCGTCTACAGCCATTTGCTCGATTAAACTTGCCAATCGCAAAGCTTTCAGTGCTTGTTCTCCTCCTACAGAGGGCTGGCTACCACCACGCACGCAGCTAACAAAATGTTCCAATTCAGCGCAAAGTTTATCGGCGTTGCTCGTGTAAACTTTTTCAATCAAGCCATCTTGACGGTAAAGCACCTGACCGTGTTCTGTCATACAGTTAGCAGTGGTTTGACGGTGGATCAGAATTTCATTGTTCAGAAAATCTGCCTCAGTCAAAGAATTTTTACAATGGGCAGCAATGCGACGAATTTTGCGGTGAGTCACTTTACTAGCTGTCAGCGTTGCTACGATTCCATTTGCAAAACCTAGAGTTGCCGTTACGTAATCTAAATATCCTGAATCAGAGCCACAGCTACCACTGGCAGTTAGCTTCACGACTGGCGCGTCAGCCAATTCTAACAGTAGGTCGATGTCATGAATCATTAAATCTAACACGACCGAGACATCGTTGGCTCTTTGAGCAGCGGGACTCATGCGACGAGCCTCGATTGCCATCAACTGCTCCGTCTTTAAAACTTTGCTTAATTCTTGAAATGCTGGGCTAAAGCGTTCGATGTGACCGACTTGAAGAATTCTTTGAGCTTGAGCAGCTGTATTGACCAGAGATTCTGCTTCAGAAATACTAGCAGCGATCGGCTTTTCAATCAGGACGTGAACTCCTTCTTTTAGGCAGGTCATCCCAACAGCATAATGGGCGCGAGTGGGGACAGCTACGCAAACTGCCTCGACATGAGGCAGTAAATCTCGATAATCTTCAAAAAAACGCACTCTGTACTTGCTAGCAATATCGAGTCCTCGCTCGACATTAATATCTGCTATACCCACTAGTTCCACGTCCTTGAGCAAACTTAGGACGCGGGCGTGATGTTGCCCCATATTGCCCACTCCAACCACGCCAATCTTAATTGCTTCAGGTTGGTTGCGCTGCATCTGCGGGACTATTTGCCCCTTAGACATGGTATTTTGCACTCAGTCTTCTCCTCCACCACCAAAATTTATCGTCGCTACTGCACTGCTTCTGTAATCTACATTCCAGTTATTAAGGTTTCATCTCTCAACTGTTAGAATTCAGCCAGATGATACCATAATTCTTGTCTTTGTGTAGAATCTCAAAGATTATTAGATTTTTTTTGAGATTGTCTTGATTTTGTTACGGTTATACCTTTTTTAATTGTGATTTTACCGATGTCTCTGCGATAGCGGTATTGTGTCACTTTTTTTCCCGTCCATTATTTTGAAGGGAGCAGGGAGCAGAGGGGCAGAGGAAGCAGAGGGGCAGAGGAGAGATCGGCAGCAATTCCAGCCACCAGCCACTGGTTCCACTAGCCACTCACTACACCCCACACCCCACACCCTATTTACAAATGACCAATGACGAATGACCAATGACAAATAACAAAGCCGTAATTTTGCTATCTGGGGGATTGGACTCATCAACGGTGCTATACCAAGCAAGGGCAGATGGCTATGATTGCTATGCGATTTCTTTTGATTATCAACAGCGACATCGCCGAGAATTAGAGGCAGCTAAGACGATCGCGCGGTCGGCTGGAGTGCTTGACCATCAACTCATATCTTTCGATCTGCGGCAGTGGGGCGGTTCTGCTTTAACTGATGACAGCATCAATTTACCCCAAGCGCGATCGCTCGACGAAATGGCGCAAAATATACCTGTTACCTACGTACCAGCCCGCAATACAATCTTTTTGAGTTTTGCCCTGGCTTATGCTGAAACTTTAAATGCCAGCCGCGTTTACATTGGCGTAAATGCCCTCGATTACTCCGGCTACCCCGATTGTCGTCCCGATTACATCCAAGCTATGCAAGATGTATTTCGTCTAGGTACGAAACAAGGGCGGGAAGGAAACGCGATCGCAATTGTTGCTCCTCTCATTCAGCTGAAAAAAACCGAAATTATTCAACTGGGCGATCGATTGGGCGTACCTTGGGAAAAAACCTGGTCTTGCTACGCAGGCGACGAACTTGCTTGCGGCGTTTGTGACTCATGCCGTTTGCGCCTAGCTGCATTTGCTGCTCTAGGGCTGGAAGATCCTTTGCCTTATAGGAGGGAGCAGCGAGCAGCGAGCAGGGAGCAGTGAAGAATGGGGTGTGGGAAGTGTGGGAGGTGTGGGAGGTGTGGGAAGTGTGGGAAGTGTGGGGTGTAGTGGATTGTTAACTGGTCACTGGTCACTGGTCACTGGTCACTGGTCACTGATAACTGCTCCCTCAGCTCTCCCCTGCTCCCTGCTCGCTGCTCCCTGCTCCCTTCAAAAGGTGAATCTTAATCTCGTCAAGGCGGGGTCCTTCAACAGAAACGATAGTAAATTCTAAATTTTGATAATTTAAGGTTGTGCCGACGGCGGGGATTTCTTGTAGTTGATACAAAATAAATCCTCCCAAGGTCTGATAATCTTGTCTCAGAGGTAAATCTAAATTCAATAACTTGTTGAGGTCTTCTAAGTTCATTTGTGCCTGTACCAAGTATGTTCTGTCGTCCAAACTCTGGATCAACAGCTCATCGGTGCTTTCTATCGCCCCTGCATCGCCAATAATCTCGGCAATTAAATCTTGTAGCGTGACTAGTCCTACGGTTCCGCCAAACTCATTGACAACTATAATCGTGGCTGGTTCCGAACGGATGGAATGTCTCAGGCTTTGCTGCATGATGGGCAGAAGTTCGCCTAGTGAGGTGTGTTCCGGTACAAATTGGGCAGGACGCACCCAGGGATAAATTTCTGTTGATAGGGAAATTTTTCCTAGAGCGAGTGGTTCTGCTAGGTCTTTGAGGTGAATAATGCCCCGTACTTCATCCAACGATTTACCAATAATGGGGTAGCGAGAGTGTCCCGTAGCTGCAACTGCTTGCAACAGAGTTTGCAACGTGGCGTTCATGGATAAAGCAATAATTTGCGGACGCTGTACCATGACTGCCCCAACTTTGACCGTACCGAATTCAAAAATATTATTCAGTAGCGCTCGTTCTTCTGCCTCTAAGCCAGTCGATTCTCGCTCGGTAGAAATAATCAGTTGTAATTCTTCGGGAGTAACTGGTGGTCTCCAAGCTTGTCCCGTGTATTGAATACCCACCAAACGCAGCAGAAAGCGCGTGGATTGGTTGAGAATCCAGACAAAGGGCGTAAAAAAGCGGGCGATCGCTTTGAGGGGTGAACCCAACAATCGCGCCAGTTGCTCGGAGTAGAGCAGCGCGACTGACTTGGGACACAATTCTCCCAGCACGATTTGCAAGTAGGCAACTAGAAAAAAAGCAACTGAAATGGAGATCGCATGGGTAATAAAAGCCCGCTCTCCCGCAGGTAGAGGTAACTGCTCTAACCAAGCAGCAACCAGTACGCCCATCGTACTCTCGCCAATCCAACCCAAGGCAAGACTAGAAAGAGTGATCCCGAGTTGGGTAGTAGAGAGGACGCGATCGAGACTGCGTTGTAGCGATTGTACTGTCAGCGCTTGCCAGTCTCCCGCTTCTACCAACTGATAAATCCGCGATCGCCTCACGGAAACAAGGGAAAACTCAGCCGTGACAAAAAAAGCATTAATGGCAATCAACAACAGCACAGATAACAATCTGAGCCAAATATCTGCCCAATTCAGGGGAGGGAAAGCACTCATCTTTGATGGAGGGAGCAGGGAGCAGAGAGCAGAGAGCAGGGAGTCGGGAAGTTTTGAATTTTGAATGCGTGAATTTTGACTTCTCCCTTGTCCCCTTGTCCCGTTATTTACCTAACTACAGGAATATTTAACATTTGTAACTGCAATCGCTGTTCGGGATAATCGGTCAGATGTAAAGAAATTTTCTGTACATTGTCAAGTAGAGCAGTGGAAATGCTGAGCGTGCTGGCAACAGTTGTGCCGTTAGCTGGTAATTCCTTAGGAAAGCCTTCCGTGTTGGCGCTGAGTGTCTGTCCTCGTTCGTTGGTTACGTCTAAAAAGCTAGATAGAAACCTCACGGTTCTATCTCCTTCGTTTTTGAAGTTCATCTTCAACTGTAATGCCCCGCCAGAAAAACGTGCAGATGCAATTTCTAATGATACTCCTTCAGTTTTATGAATCATCGGAAATCCAGGCTGAGGAGACTTGCTCTCAGCAACCAACTTTGATTTTGTAGACGATCGCTTGTCGTTCTGCGGATTTTCAATTAACGGCTTCTCCGGCTTGGCTTTTTTTCCTTTGCCGTCAATTCTAGCTTTTACGGCAGCTAAGACATCGGCTTCTTTGAGCATCACTACGCCTTGCTGCTGTTGAGACTTATTTTTGCGAAATCCGATTTTCCCGGCGGGACGAGAATCGGGTTGATTTACGCCCTCGATCGCTTCATGTCCAATCGCATATCCCCAGATTGCACTTATATAACCCCCGATCAACATCAGAAGCAATAAGATCAACGTCAGGGCGACGGTTGAATTGACTTTTCTTAATGATGCTCGCTTAATCCAGAGCATTGACTCCTTACACCAGTTTTTTGCTAACGAATGAGCTAGTTATATCATTGTGGTTATGTAAATTATGTACTATATGTCTTGTGGCGATATTAAGTATTGAGACTAAACAGTTTACCTTGACAATCTAAGTTACAATATAAACTCCTCCAGGGTTGGCCGAGCGGTTGAGGCAGCGAACTCATAATTCGCCTTAGGCAGGTTCAACTCCTGCACCCTGGATTTCTAAAGGTCAACACTCAGCAAAAATTACCAAGCAGAAATTACCAGACTGGCTACTGGTAATGAGCGGCGATCGCCACAGAATCTTTCTTAACTTGTCAAGGATGATTGTGTGCGGAAATGGGAGAGCGCTCTCCCATTTCCGAGCAAATTACTTTGGATTACTAGACTTATTAGACTCCAAAACTGAAGTTCTGTATGGATTGGGCAGATCGCGCGTGCGGATGACCGGATCGCTAGAGACTTGCTGTTCTAGTGCAGTGCGGTAGAGATCGTCAGTCCGTTTTGCATCGCGATTAATTTCGTTGTCGGGAAATCCGTTGGTTCCTAAAAGCCAATCAAATTGTCGTCCGAAAGAACGATTTTGGAAGAAATTAGGATTGCTAGTGAACATGGTTTGTTGAAAGCGATCGGCAAGAGTATGGTTGCTTGGTTGGGCGATCGCGCTAGCTTGAAATCCAGCGACAACACCGACCGCGAGTAAAATACCACTGAAGCAGTTGAATTTGATGGGCATAGAATGTCCTCTATACTGTTGCAATTTTGACTTATACTGAACTGTTGCATCAGTCTTAGCCTATTCTTCCCCGTTTTATCAATCAGCGATCGGTGGAGAGTGAGGAGTGAGGAGCGAAGGGTGAGAAATATTTTCTCCCTCTGCCCCTGCTCCCTGCTCGTGCGCTCCCTGCTCCCTGCTCGTGCGCTCCCTGCTCGTGCGCTCCCTCAAATTATGACAACCGATTTAACTGCATTACGCCAAGAACTACTCGATCTATTCTGTCAACTTGCCTACAAAGAGGGTGATTTTGTCCTGTCTTCCGGTCAACGCAGTTCTTATTACATCAATGGCAAATTAGTCACGTTACACCCTCAAGGTGCTTTGGCGATCGGGCGTTTGTTATTATCTCTGCTACCACCAGACACGCAAGCAGTGGCAGGATTGACACTGGGAGCCGATCCCATTGTTAGTGCTGTGAGTGTGGTTTCTGCGATTGAAAATCGTCCCATACCAGCTTTGATTATTCGTAAAGAAACTAAAGGACATGGTACGAGAGCATATATTGAAGGTCCAGTATTACCAGATGGTGCTTTGGTTGTGGTTCTAGAAGATGTTGTCACGACTGGACAATCGGCAATGAAAGCAGTTGAAAGATTGAGAGAGGCGGGGTACAAAGTTGAGGAAGTTATATCGTTGGTAGATAGAAAACAAGGTGGTGCTGAGTTATATGCAGCGCAAGGATTGAAGTTTCGGACATTATTTTCCATTGAGGAGCTTCAAGTGCGATATCAGCAAATGAATTCTTAAAACTGTTTAACTAGGGTAAGTTTAAGCTGAGAATATTAGCCTGAATGTGCCTCTTTCATACATAATAAATAAACCTAAGCCGATCAATATGAAAGGAACTATCGGTTGACCGTAGCGACTTAACAGATTGGCAATAGTAGGTTGGCGAGTTAATAAATATGCGATCGCACACCAAACTCCTACCATCGAAAAAAATACAGCAAGAATTATCCCTAAACTCGCAAGTTGACTACCAGCAAATAACGGAATATAGATACTAATATTATCGCCACCATTAGCAACTGTTACTGCTGCAACCTTATAAGTCTGAGGGTTTAAAAGACTTGAAAAGAAAGAAAATGTGGGATTACGACAACTAGAATTTTCAAACTCACCGGTTACTGTTTGTACTTGTGCGGCTTCTGTGTCGCGATCCACGAGTTGCTTAACCCCAATTATTATTGGTAAGAGTCCTAATAAACCAATCCATTCTCGCGGTACGATTAAACCACCAAAAAAACCTGGTAAACTAGCAAAAACAATGGCTGCAAAACCGAGATACTGACCAAACACGATGTGCCGACGACGAAAATTGGCACTGATTTGAGAAAAAAATAATAGTAAGACAACGATATCATCTAAATTGGTTGCGACAAAGGCGATTAAACCTTCTGCAATAGCCATGCCAATTCTACTCATTATTGGTCAAATTCGTTTGATGTGAAACAGGCAGATGTCAGCATATAAGATTAATGTAATATGACTATTTTGAGTCTATCTGTATTCTAGAATTTGTATTTTCCCTTAAAATTAAGTCGTTTTAATGGCTCGAAGAAATTCTATATTTAGCTCTAACTTTTCTCCCAACCATAGGGCATGGTTTGTATGGTCTGCAACATCATTACCTGTTGTTGGATGGACTAAAATATCCAATCCTTGACGATGCAACATTAACCAGGAAACAATCGCACCAAATTGTTCTGGTAAAAAGGCAACTTGATACATAGGTTTGGGATGGGGACCAATAGGATTGTCATGCCAGCGCCCAAGCCTCACATCGAATTTTGTACTCAATTCTTCACGTACACGCGCCGCTACTTCGCGACTTTGGCAATCGTAATAGACATGAGCGTGAAAATCTGCTATTTCGTTTGTATCTTCTGGCATCGCTTTTCGCTCCACTCATACTTAACACTAGTTGAAAAATCAGAGGTGGGATCGCTCAAAGATCGCAACAGCAAATAAGAGCATAAACTCAGAGAAGAGATTCATCAACCCAATGCTGAGCGCGGTTAACAGCTTTAAGCCAAGTGTAAAAATTTTCTTGTGCTTGAATTGCCCCCGTTCCTGGCTCAAAAATTCGGTCGATTTTCCGACTGCGACACAACTTTTGATAATCAGTCCAATAACCGATCGCCAATCCAGCACCAAAGGCTGCACCTTGAGCCGTTGCTTCTAAAACGACTGGACGCTCGATCGGAATTCCGAGTGCATCGGCTTGGAACTGCATTAAAAAGTCATTTTGACAAGCACCCCCGTCAACTTTTAACACTTCGATCGCTTTGCTAGAGTCTCGATTCATCGCCTCGATCGCCTCTTTTACCTGATAGGCGATCGCTTCTAAAACGGCTCTAACCATGTGTTCGCGCTGTACGCCGCCTGTAATTCCTAGAAAAGCACCCCTGGCGCTCATATCCCACCGAGGCGCACCCAATCCACTTAATGCTGGGACGAAGTAAACGCCGTTATTATCTGTAACTTGACGCGCCAGGTGTTCGGTTTCGGCGGCTGAATCGATCAGCTTCAAACCATCTCGCAACCACTGAATGCAGGCACCTGTCGTAAACATAGCCGCTTCTAAAGCGTAACTCGTCGCCGTTTTTCCGTTTGCTAAAACTTGCGTCCAGGCAACAGTTGACAATAACTGGTGATGCGATCGCGTCAGTTCTTCACCTGTATGGGCAATTAAAAAACATCCCGTCCCATACGTACATTTCACCATACCAGGGCGATCGCACCCGTGGGCAAATAGCGCCGCCTGTTGATCGCCAAATACCGCTGCGATCGGAATTGCTTCTCCCAGTAGTTGCGGATCGGTTTCGCCAAACATGCCCAAACTAGGCTGAATTTGCGGCATGATGCGATCGGGAATCTGAAATAAATCGAGTAGTTGCGAGTCCCAAGTTCCCTGCGCTAGATTCATCAACATCGTGCGGCTGGCATTACTCCGATCGGTAGCGTGAACCTTGCCATCTGTTAATTTCCATAAGATCCAAGTGTCGATCGTTCCAGCCAGAATATTATCCAAATTTATATTTTGATTCCGTACCCAATCGAGCAACCACGCAAATTTAGTTGCCGAAAAGTAGGCATCGACAATCAATCCAGTCCGTTCTTGAATTGTTTTTGCTTGTCCTTTTGCTTGTAATTGCCGACACATAGACGCGGTACGCCGATCTTGCCAGACAATTGCTTTATGCAAGGGTTTACCTGTTGTCTTATCCCACAACAAACAGGTTTCTCGCTGCACCGATAACCCAATTGCCGCGATCGCACTTGCTGAAATACCTGTTTGTTTGAAAACTTGTTGTATACAAGTATAAGTATCCTGCCAAATCTCTTCTGGATCGTGTTCTAAATAGCCAGGTTGGGGATAATATTGCGTCAGTTCTTTATAGGCTTGACCGGCGATCGCACCTTCAGCATCGAATAAAATTGCTCGATTCCCTGTCGTGCCTAGATCTAATCCTAGAATGTATTGCATCAGTTATCAGTTATCAGTTATCAGTGTAGAGATGTTACATGTAACGTCTCTACAAAGTTATCCAGTTATCAGTTATTGTAGGGGCGCTCCTTAGCCAAACTTCATGGCTAGAGCAATATTCTTCACTTCATACCTGCCCGTACATGAGTCAGTTATCAGCGATCGGTTATCGAATGACAAATTCTAAATTATGAATTATCTTGTCACTTTTTGGCATGACGTGCAGCGATCTTGACAAAATACAAATATCAGTTATCAGAGACGTTACATATAACGTCTGTACAAAGTTATCAGTTATCAGTGAGCGCGCACTACCCAACTACTAAGCACCAACTACCAATCACCACTCTCCCATGAACTTCAGAGCAATTATCTTTTCAGGCGTGGTAACTGCCGCAATCGGTGCAGTCATTGGTCTAGCTGCGGCGAGAATCGGTCAACGTGACTTTAATCAGTTGAGGTTTGAGGGGAAACATTATGAAGGAATGCAAAACAGATATGTTTTGATTAGTGCTAGCGTAGGTTTAGCTGTGGGGTTGGGACAAGAGTGCGTTCGCCAACTCAAGGCAGAAAGAGATCGAGAGACGGAGTAGTAAGATCGAGTATGCCCCCTAAACTAAAATTTGGCTTAATCGGCTTGCTGGCAATTGGTACAGCAGCAACATTCGCTACATCCTACTCGTACTTGGGGATGGCTGGGATCGCTGTATTCTTGCTCGCTTATTTGTCCAAAGGAATGAGAAAGCACGGTTAAAGCTGGCAGGTGATTAACCGATTGAAAAAATAGTTGGTCATTTTTGCCCCAAAGGGAGAATTCCACCAGCGAGAAGGATGGCAACCAATGGGTGCTGTGAGGGTATAGTCAAGATCGTCGCATTTGAGCCATTTACGATTCGATCGCCAGCCCACGCGATCGCCAAAGGACTCGATGATTTGATAATCTTGGTTAATTGTAGTTTCTATAGAGCCGCCAATACTTTGATAAATTCGCGTTTGGATACTAAAGCCAAAGCGACCGTTACTATATTTGCGCCACAGATTATCGATAACTTGTAGTTCGTTACAGGGAAAACTTCTGATTTGTTCCGGGGTAATGGATTCTAGTTCTAACTCTCCCGTCACAGCTTGAATGAGGCGAATCGTTTCCCAGTCTGCTGCATGAAAATTTCCGGCAGCTAGCAATTCTTGTAGCTTTTTGTAGCGGTAGACATCAGCCACTAGCAGAAAATTGTCTTCCGTCAGAGCTAGGCGATCGCTCAAATTTGATAGCATTTGAGTCATCTGCTGAAGTTGTGCTTCCATTATCGCTAAACGGGCGATCGCTTCCGATTCCTTAATTTCGCTAGACATAGAAAACCTCACAATTAGGTTGTTATTGGTCATTGGTCATTGGTCATTGGTGCTTGTTGTGACTTACGACTTACGACTTACGACTTACAACGAGGGTTGCTAAGGCAGTCAAATGAGTTTTCTATATCTTTCTATAGATTGACGAAAATTTAAAGCTAAAAGTGATGATTTATAGATAAATTTAATTACCAAACACGGGTAACACTTTCTCGCCAAATACCTGAATGAATTGTTGCTGTTCGTAGTTGACGTTGTGCAACAGCAATTCATCAAATCCCAACTCTACATCTTGCTGCAACCATTCTATATGTTGCTGCGGCTCAGCAGAGATGCGGACGTGTTCGTTCATTTCTTCCGGTTTGACAAACTCTCCAGCTGCATCAAATTGCTGGGGCGATCGCAGTTCGGTCATGAGAATATTTTTGAAAATATTATTGCGCCACTGCTGATGAGCTTTTTGTCGTGCCAGATCTTCAGTGCGATCGTAGGATAGCTGGACTTTCAGAAGCATGGGTTTACCTTCTCCCCCACCCCGACGAAAGGCATCGACGACTTGTTTGAGTTTCTCTGGTGGACGAGAAATTGTAATTAACCCATCTGCCCAACTTCCCAACCACTCAGCAGTTTGAGCCGTCACAGCAGCACCGATAATTAAGGGGGCGTTTCGGGACGCGAATAAAGTTTTGCTTCCTCAACGCAAACTAAACCTTTATGAGTCACGATTTCTCCGCGCCACAAAGCACGCATAATATCGACGCATTCTTTTAAGCGAGTATTGCGATGTCTGATGACAAGCCGCTTTGCGTCTACGCTTTTACACAACCACTTATCGCCTGTAATGCTCTCATTAAGTGCCTGACCGCTACCTACAGTTATCCAAAAACGCTGAGGAAACATTTCTGCTAATGTAGCCGCCGCCTGAGCGATAATTGCTGGATGGTAGCGCTGTCCTGGGGCGCAGACCACGCGATAATTCAATTCAGGAGTCGCTTGCATCGCCGCACCCAACCAAGACCAAGCAAAACCGCTTTGACCTTGTTGTTCGCTCCAAGGGTGAAAATGGTCGGAGGAAAGAGCATGGGTGAAGCCTGCTTGTTGAGCTATTTGCACGTATTGCAACAATTCACTGGGCTTGAATTGTTCGTGGGAAGCGTGATATCCGATTTTGGTCATTGGTCATTTGTCATTTGTCATTTGTCATTGGTCATTGGTCACTGGTCACTGATAACTGCTCCCTGCTCCCTAATAACTGATAACTGGTCACTGTAACTGGAACCAACGATAGCCGTAGCCAGAAATTTCGATCTCTTTAGAATTACAATCCATTTGTTCGTAGAAGCGATCGCTAAATACATCCAATAGATGCGGGTATTCTGCCGATTTCAAGCTAACAGTGCATGATTGTGCGGATAGATTATGAACGGCAATAACTGTATTTCCATTCTGTTGAGAACTGTGAGCAAATACGCTTGGTTCCTCTGTAGCGATAATTTCCCACTTACCAGAGCCAAATTCTGGATACTGCTTGCGGGTGCGGATCGCCCGTTCCATCCAACTGAGAATTGAATTAGGGTCGCGCTGTTGGAAAGTCACGTTGAGTTTTTGGTAGCCGTATTCTCCTTTGGCGATCGCAGGACGCGCTAATTTGTCTGCTGGTGCAGACGAGAACCCACCATTTGCTCTACTTGACCATTGCATCACCGTGCGAACGCTGCCGCGACCCTCTAAAGAGAGATCGTCACCCATACCAATTTCTTCGCCATAACGCAGCATTGGCGTACCTGGTAGAGTTAATAACAGACTGTAGACTAGTTCTATTCGCTGGCGATCGCCCCCAAACATGGGTGGTAGCCTGCGCCGAATTCCTCGCCCCCACATCTGCATATTTTCTTCGGGAGCAAAAGCTTGAAAGATTTCTTGGATTTCGGATTCGTTAAGGCGATCGAGCGTTAATTCGTCGTGGTGGCGGACGAAATTGAGCCATTGACAGCTACGCTGAGCGTCGGGTAGAGTCTTGAGTCCGTCAATCAGAGCCGCCGCATCTTGTCGCGCCAATGCCAAAAACATATGCTGGTTCAACAGGAAGCTGAATAGCAATTGCATTTTGTCACCATTGCCAAAATATACGGGAATTTGGTCTGCATCGACATTAGCTTCAGCAAGTAAAACCGCATCAGCTCGCCGCGAGACGAGAAACGCTCGCATGTCGATCAAAAACCCTTCTAAGTCTTCCGCCTTTGCCTCGGGAATGCCAATTCCCATAATTAAAAAAGGCGCAGCATCAATCCGAAAGCCAGAAACCCCCAACTCCAACCAAAAGCCCATGATTTTACAAATTTCTTCCCTCACTGCTGGGTTGGCAATATTTAAATCTGGCTGTTCTTTGTAGAAATGATGCAGGTAATACGCTCCTGCTTGCTCGTCATAATCCCAAAGGCTATCTTCAACATCGGGAAAAGCAATGTGCTTGGGATCGGCTGGCGGGGGATTGTCCGACCATACATAATAATCGCGATATTTGGAGTTGCGATCGCTCCTTGCAGCTTGAAACCAAGGATGTGCGATCGATGTATGGTTGACGACAAGATCGACTATGACTCTAATTCCCCGTTCTCGCGCCTTGTGCATGAACTCGACAAAATCACCCAACGTCCCCAACCGAGGATCGACGCTGTAATAGTCCATCACATCGTAGCCGTTATCGCGGTTAGGCGAGGGATAAAAAGGTAACAACCACAAACAAGTGATTCCCAACCCTGCAAGATAATCTAACTTTTGGGTCAATCCTGGGAAATCACCCACTCCATCGCCGTCCGAGTCCATAAATGTCTCGACATCGAGAGAATAGACAATCGCGTTTTTGTACCAAAGGTTTTGCATGATGAAGTGAGTAGTGAAGGATTGGGAGTCGGGAGTCGTAGGGGCGGGTTTTGAGCGAAGATCGATTGCCATCAACCATGATTCTTTTGCTAAACCCGCCCGTACGGGAGTCGGGTGTTAGTTGTTTTGGTAATTGGTAATTGGTAACTGGTCACTGGTCACTGGTCACTGTCAATCGTCGCCTTGGAGTCTGGCAATGCGATCGCTGGTGGCTGGGTGGGTACTCAAAAAGGCTGGTACTGAAGATTGGCTGCGTAATTTTTCTAGAAAGGCAATCATCTGATTTTGGTCGTAGCCAGCTCGTTGCATATTCTCAAATCCCAGCCGATCTGCTTCAAATTCTGCTTGACGGCTGCGCGGACGGCGCACGCCGAGTTCAACTCCCAAGGCTACGACTTTGTTGCGATCGACTCCCGCCGCATTTACTAAACCTTGAGCGATCGCAGTTTGTCGCATTTGCTCTACTGTATGACGCGCCGCAATATGTCCGATTTCGTGAGCCAACACGCCAGCAAGTTGTGCTTCGTTGTCTACGGCTTCTAGTAAGCCTGTGGTAACGTAAACAAAACCCCCAGCGGTGGCAAAAGCATTGATGCTTTTATCCTGTACCACTTGAAAGGTATAGGGAATATCGGGACGAGAGCTAGTTTGAGCTAATTTTTGACCGATACGATTGACTTTGCTATTCAAGGTGCGATCGCGCACGGGTTGAAATTGAGTGCTAAGGAGTTGTTGGTTAATTTGCTTGCCTAACTCTACTTCATCTCGGTCAGAAATCCTGTAGAGTTGGATGACTTGCGCTCCTTGCTGGAATAATTCTGCCCACGGAACCGATAAGGCTACTTCGGGAGTACCTACACTAACACTTAATGCAGCTATCGAGCCAAGTACTGGATAATACCAAGTACGACGAGCAGATTTAGAAGTCTCAATCGTACGCGAATTGGAAGAAACAGCCACCGTACCAAACCTCCAAGCAACTTAGCACTACCGATCGCCTCTTTGTCACTATTGGTAGATTTTGTGGTTTTCTTGTCTCAGTGTCATCCTACTACTTATAGAGTTTTTGAATCAGGGAGCAGGGAGCAGGGAGCAGGGAGCAGGGAGCTGAGGGAGCTGAGGGAGCTGAGGGAGCTGAGGGAGCTGAAGGAGAAAGAGCAACTGTCAACTATCTTCACGCAGTGTAGCGCAGCGTTTACTGTCAACCGTCAACCAATTCCCAATGAAAATTTTATTTTTTTCTCTCGGCTTAAATGTTCTAGGTTTAGTGTTGACAACATTATTTATTGCTAGAAAAGGTGGTATTTCTTATTTACGGCTCAAATTTTCAAAGCTTCAAAAACAACGCGATCGCCTTCGTCTTCAAGTTGCCAATCCGGTCTATTACTTGCAAAGAGTTAGTCAATTCCAACTTGCACCAATATGCAATTCAGATATTGTGTTTTTGGGAGATAGTATCACTGATGAATGCGAATGGTCTGAGTTGTTAGAAAATCCTCATGTTAAAAATCGCGGCATCTCTGGCGATACTACTATGGGAGTGTTAAATCGTCTTGAGGACATTGTGAGTTCTCAGCCAGCCAAAATTTTCATAATGATTGGAATTAACAATTTTATTCATTACCAGCAATCGGCAGTAGAAATTTTGGTAGATTATCAAAAGATTATTGTTGAGATTTGCGATCGCAGTCCTAATACGGAAGTATTTATTCAAAGTGTGTTGCCAATTAATCGGGCTAAATCTAGTTTGAATGTTAGCGATCGCGAGATCTTACAATTGAATTCTGCTCTCCAAAAACTAGCAACAGAATCTTCACTCACCTATATCGATTTATATTCTTATCTCTCAGACGAACAGCATCAACTCAAGGAATGTTATACGCTAGATGGAGTGCATTTAAACGGTCAAGCTTACTCGATTTGGAAGCATGTTATAGAAAAGTATGTATAACAGATAAACTAATCGTAAATACGCTACCTTCACCTAAACTTCAGAGCAAGTCCAACTACCCACTTCTACGTCAACGCAAAGGCGCGTATGGGGCGATCGCATCCCAATGCGGGTTTGGTAAAGCCTTAAACAATTCAACAAATTTGCTGAATTGTTTAATGCGATCCGAAAATTCGATAGTGATTGCAGGCGCACTGCGAAGGAACTGCCTACCTGGTATCAGTCGGATTAGCGGTGTCTGAGAAAATCATTGCTGGAGCTTGAGCGTTAACTCCTCGAGATGGCGAGCCAGCTCGCAGCCATTGCGCTAGTGTTGCCCCCCTTGAAAAAAGGGGGGTTGGAGGGATCTCTTTATTTCGCTAGTAATTGGGCGCGATTTTGCCTTAAATCTGCACGAATGCGCTCTGTAGGATAAGGAACGTCCCCTTTTACCCCTGCCCAGAGAATGCGGTTGAATTTCTCTGGATCGAGCTTATCTTCTACAGCAAAGAAAAAGCCTTTAGTCTTTTCTGCCCACCACTGCTTATTTTGCCGCAAAGGAATTGCTGCTGTCTTGACTGCATTAGGATCGCTACAAGCTGGTACTAAATTCGGATCTACCGGAGTCTGGCACAAGTTACCAGGCACGATCGCGGTATAAGGCGTAAGATCGGGTTGTCTGGTGAAAGCATCGGACATCGGTTGGGCATTAGCATCAGTTATGGCTAAGTAGTCGATACCTAACAGATCCTCGATCGTCCGCAGAATGCTCACTGTATTGTAGTTCGTGCTGACCAACGCGCCGCGCTTAGTGTAAGGCGAAATGATGTAAGCCAATGACCTGTGACCGTCAACGTGATCCGGTCCGTTCTGGGAGTCATCTTCAATGACTACTATTGCCGTATCCTTCCAGTAAGGGGACTTGGAAATTTTTTCTACCAGCAAGCCCACGGCATAATCATTATCAGCCATTTGCAACTGGGGTGTATTGAGTCCAGCTACAGCGTTATTAAAGTTGCCAAAGTGATCGTGATGTATGCGTACTAACGATAAATTAGGCAGATCGCGATTCTGCTTGATGTATTCGTCAACGTCTCGCGCCCACTCGTTGTACAGCCAAATATCTGGGTGCTTCTGGTCGTATCCTCGAAAGTAAATATCAGTTTTGTCTTGCAGCACTCTTTTGGTAACTGGTGCTTGCGGGATCTTGCTAGTGAAAGGCGTTGGCGAGATCGGGATGTAGAATGGATTATTTGGATCGGGTTGGGTTGGGTCAACCTGAGCGGAACTGGTGTTGTAATATGCAAGGTCAATGAAGAAACCGTAATTGCGTACTGTTTTGCCAGCCCGTAATGCAGCATCCCATAGATAACCACCCACAGCATCAGAGTCAAGTTCGCCGTCTCCTTCTGGGGCGCTAATGTCTGCCAACCCAGGCAAAATCGAAGAGCTACCGTCAGGATCTAGCAGTCCCGTTACTCGCACGTTCAGGGGTGCAGGATTAGATGCAGTTTGCGGCAGAGCTAGATTGATATTGCGGTTAGTTCCCTCATAGTCGTAGGTAGTACCGTTAGTATCGCCGCCATTACCGTAATTAACCGATTGTGCCTTTTCCGTGTAGTCTGTAGTCCGAGCGTATGTAGACCAACTCCAGCCTACACCGCTCGATTCGCCAGTGTCGTAGAAATTGTCAAATGTGGCAAAGCCGAGAGAAAGTTGGTGATGATTGGGAGAGACAGGCTGAGGAAATACAGTTAGCGCCGGATCGCCATTGCCAATTGATAAATCCCCTAGTACTTGGTCGTAGGTACGATTTTCTTTGACTACGTAGATGACGTGCTTAATTTTAGTTTGCAGAAAAGCCATCATTGGGTCTTGACCGCGATGGTCAAAACCATTATTAATATCAACCTGTTGGGAAAGAGCTGCTAGGGTACGGCGATTCGGGACTGGAATTACTGCAATCCCAGCTTTTTCTAGCGCCCAGTTGTACTCATTTCTAAACGTAGTGTTACGGGCTATTCCCGCCTGAGTTGTACGGATATTCAACGGATTAGTGCTGCTGGAAGGATTTGAAGGATTGGGACCAGCGTTGTCTTTGGCGTTGACGACGTAAAGAGTTTTACCGTCTTGGCTGACACTCACAGAGTTGGGATACCACCCAGTCGGGATGCGTCCTACCACGCGGCTAGAGATGGCGTTTCCTTGTCCTTTGCGGTAGCGCAAGTCTACTACAGCCACAGCATTTTCAACGCCCAAAGTGACGTAGAGAGTTTGACCGTCTGGACTTAATGCTAAAGAGTTAGGGTTAGCGCCTTTATACCGCTCCTTAGGACGAGACAGAGAAATAGTATGGACGACGCGATCGCGATTTGTATCAATAACCGAAACCGTGTCGCTATTACCGTTAGCAACGAACAACAAACTTTCATCAGCCGAAAGCAGAATTTTGTTCGGCTGGTTGCCTACTGGAATCCGCGTAACTCCCTGAGTCGCAATGTCCACCGCCAACACTTCGTTATCGCGCTGACTGCTGACAAAAGCCTTAGCAGCCGCACCCTGTTTTGTGTTCTTAATTGCAACATCGTAGGGAAATTCTCCGGTAGCTTCCTGTTGTCCTGGTACAAACAATCTAACTTCTTGAAGAACCTTCCGAGTATCGGTATCGACAATTGAAATCGAATCGTTCTGGAAATTAGCTGCTACCAAAGTTTTGCCATCGGCACTAGTAGCAATTCCCGCTACATTTGCCCCTGTTGCCACAGATTGTTCGACTGCTTCTGCCGCAGTTTCCGCGTCGCTACCCTCTAACAACCCACCATCATAGCCAGAGAAGGGTGCAGTTTGATTCGAGTTGTGTCCTAGTAGGATAAAAGGAGCATTTGGGACGTAGCGATCGCTTTCTTGAGCGTAAACATAAACTCGGTCATCAGCGCCAGCCGAGACATAGAAATGCTTGCTATCAGCACCCCAAGTTAGACCGATATAAGTGTTAGGAATATTAATCTGCTGCTTCTTGACCAAGCTACCACCACTCACATCAAACACGAAAACCCATTCGGCTTTGCGAGTAATTGCTTGGGTTTGTTCCCCTGTGTCTGGATCTGTAATTGGACTACCTGGTTGTCCTGTTTGCGGGTCTAAAACTGGATAAGTGAAAAACTCTCCGGTTTTTTCATCTTGAAAGTTTTGGTTATAGCCGCTAGTCAGAACTAATAGAGTTTTACCATCTGGACTGAGAGCAGTCGTTACAGCTTGAGCTGCATCGTCATTATCATCCGAACGTCGTTCGGTATCGAGGTTGGTAAAAGTAGAGCCTGGAGCGGCTGTAGGTGTCACCACTTGACCTGTAGGTAATATGGCTCCACCCTCAATATCCCCAACAGGGAGAGTAGTGCGGGCGATACTTGCAGTCATTGAAGGCAGACTGACTAAAAATATTGCTGCTGCTACTACAAAGCTGAGGAGAAAATAGTATCGTTTACGCTTGAAAGTTTCCATAGAATTGCCTTAACAAGCATTTTTGTGGCTGATACTTTTAATACTCCTACTAGCTCATTAAGAGAAAACTAAGGTAAGGTTACTCTACGATTGTCAATTACCCGACGCTAAGCTTCGCTATAGCGCGGGCTTGCATCTGAACTCCACCTCAATTCAGAGTACCTAGAAAGACGCTCAGATGAGGCTTCACGGCTCGACGCATCAGGGCGCACTGACAAAACACCCGTTCTTTCCCAGTCTTGCCGAGAAAGAATCGTCCTTAGTGTTATATTTCTCGCTCCCACTAAATCAGCGTGAAGGTCAAAGTTACAACATTCACACCTAAAAGTTAGTCCTTTGTTGGGTCTATTGTTATCACTAATATGACCGCACTTAGGACATCCTTTACTGGTATAGTTGGCATCGACTTTAATTGCCAGACTTCCAACAAAAACTGCCTTGTAGTCAATAAATGAATGTAGTTCTGCAAACGACCATTTGGCTTGTTTTCTATTCGCTTTTCTTTGTTTGGTTGATGCTTTTTTACCTTTCTTCTTTGGGTGAGTTCTATCTCTAATATGAGTCAAGTCTTCTAAACCGAACAAAGTACCAGGCGTAACTATGCGCTTACTAATTTTGTGGTTGACATTAGCGGTAAACCGTCTCTCTCTTCCCGATACTAGTTTCAATCTTCTAGTAGCACTCCGAGTGCCTTTCCGCTGTAGAGTTTTTCTTGCTCTTTGGTATTGATTTGCCTTGTGTATGGTCTCCTTCCCAGAAAAGAACTGTGTCTTATTTGAAAAGTCTGTGGTCACAGCCAAAAATCTTCTACCAACGTCCACACCTACGACCCTGCTTAGGCTTACAGCTTCTAGTTCTGGCAACTCCAGCTCTAGACTCACCAATAAATAATAAGTCTTAGTGACGCGCGAGTAGTAGATTTTGGCTCCCCCTATTTTGCAACCACTCTTAATTAACTCCAGATGCTTGTTGTATCCAAAGTAATTAACCGTGATTCGTCCTTGTAGGGTAATGACACTGACCTGTTGATTCGGTTTAAATGTAAAATCTCTTAAGTAGTTGAGATTGCAAGTCCTAGAAATAAATTTAGGAGCTTCATCTAATCCCTTAAACCTTTTCTTGGTTTTCCCACTCCTAATAGCTTCTTCATTTTGTTTCAACTTAGTCAGTAGCCCTTTGTAAGTTGCACCAACTTGTCGAGGTACATTACAAGCCATCTGGGAAGGAAGGTTAAATTCGGTGCGTAAATCTCTGTAAACCAACTTTTGTATTTTGGTTCCGTTAGACGATTTACCATTCTCAAAATTAATCTGTGAAGTATAGTTTAAGGCATCCCGATAAGCCAAAGAAACTTCCCGCAACAGTTCTTTCTGTTCGGAACTTGCTTCTAGTTTTAGCTTAGCTGTGATGACCTGTAACATTAAGACTTTCACGAGATTCCTAATTAACAAAATATCGTGAAACTCGTACTGAAGCCAAGTCCTTGTCCGCAATTCCTGAGCGAAAATGCGGTGTAGCTATGCTTCCCGCATTATTCGCGTCCGCAGCACCAAACGGAGTACCGTTATGGCGTGGGACTCCTTGCGGTTGAAGTTGAAAAGTTAGCAAAATAGCACAAATATGGATTTCGATCGCGCAAAGACGCTAAGACGCAAAGCAATCTTGGCGACTTTGCATCTTTGCGTGAGATTTTATCCGATCGCTTCTTCTTTCTGCAATCCCATCCGCCAGCGTAGAATTGAAGCCGCAGCAACCATCAGTAGACCCCAAACTAAAGGCAACCACAGCATTGCCAAGCTACCCGTATACCAGTGAAAATCGAGTCCTTCCCCTAACCAGTAAATGCCAAATCCCATCAACAACATGGCGGCGAAAAATTTCATTAGCTTCACGGGAATTTGAGTTAGGGGATGGCGTAGCAGAAAAGCAAAACCGAGTAATCCCAATCCCGCAGTTCCCGCTCCCGCGATCGCATCTAACCATTTTCCTGCCGCTACGCCAAGCGCCACAATCGCCATTGCAACTTCTAAAGTTTCCAGCAGCGCACTCTTAAAAGTCGTGACGATCGCCAACCAATTCCAACCCGAAGATACTTCTACCTGTAGTTGTTGCTTTAACTGTTCGTCTTCGTCATCTTTTGGTTTGAGGATGCCACCATAATATCGCACCACCGATCGCGTCCATTTTTGTCCAAAGGCGATTAAAAATCCTCCCGCGACAATTTTGAGCAAATCGAGAGGAATGAGCGTCAGACTTTTGCCTAAAATCAGGGAGGCGATCGCTGTTAGACTAATTCCGCCAATCGTCCCCAGCAGCGCATTATGCCAACCTGCCACCCTACCAACAACGATCGCGACTCCCAAAATTTCAACGAACTCAATTACAGCTCCGGCAAAACTTCCTAGAAATATTTCCCAATTCATGTTTTTTCAGTTATCAGTTATCAGTTATCAGTTGTGAGCCAATTCTCATTTTGACTTTTGACTTTTAACTTTTGACTTTTCCACTAATCTACTTCCTTAATTAAAATAGGGTTTTCAGTAATTAGTTCTCTCCAACTGGTTTGAGACAACAATAGTAACGTCGAGCCTATAGAAACTACTAGCATTACTAAAGAGGCAGCCGCAGCGTCGCTGTAAGAGACATTTTCAGTTGCTTTCCAAATATGTACGGCTAAAGTGTTAAAACCAATGGGAGCGAGTAATAGCGTTGTTGGCAATTCTTTAATTGCTGTCAAAAACACTAACAATGCCCCACTTAATACGCCTGGACGTAACAAGGGAAATGTAATTGCCGTGAAGGTTTGCCAGGGGTTTTTACCTAAACTGCGGGCTGATTCTTCTAATTGAGGAGTAATCTGAAGTAAGGAACTGCGGACAGTACCAACTGACTGAGAAAGAAACATGACTAAATAAGCAAACACCAGCATGGGTAATGTTTGGTACAACCAAGGTAAATAATTTGCTCCCCAAAAGACTAAAGATAGAGCAATAACAATTCCTGGTAAGCCAAAGCCGATGTACGTACAACGCTCGATCGCCGTGGTGAGACGATTGGGAAATCGCACGGAGAGGACTGCTACGGGTAAAGCGCAGGCGGTTGCAACTACTGCTGCTAGTCCGGCAGCAAAAATCGAGTGCCACGCCAATTCCAGCAACTTTTGCAGAGAAGCAACTTCCGACAACCCACTACCAAGCCAACCGCGCCACAGCCAGAATAAGGTGACAGCGAGGGGTAATATTAAGCCAAGGCTGACTACAACACAACAAAAGATCAGAGCAGGAAGTTTCCAAACACGCAAATGCACAACTGGATGCGAATGGTGGTAAGTTGTAGCTTGGCTGTAGTACGCAGCCCTCGATCGCGCTTGAGCTTCCAGCCATAACAGCAGGAGAACCAAAACCGCTAGCATCAAAGCCAAAGTTGCCGCTTGGTGGCGATCGAAGGTGTAACGATACAAAATGTAGATTGCCCGAGTAAAGGCATCAAATCGCATAACTGTAGTTGCTCCAAAATCTTGCAAGGCATACATCGCGACGATCGCGCCGCCTGCTAACAGGGACGGACGCAACTGAGGTAAAGTGACGCGCCAAAATGTCTTGAATTGGCTATATCCCAAACTCCGAGCCGCTTCTTCTTGGGCTGGGTGAATGCCTTGCAATCCCGCCCAGATACCCAGCAACATATAAGGATAGGTGAGTAGCGTCAGTGCTAGCAGCGTTCCACCCCAACCGTAGATCTGAGGTAATTCTTGTATTCCCAAAGGTTCAAGCAACAACTGCAACCAACTACCTTTAGGTCCAAAAGCGGCAATCAAGGCAAAACTACAGACATAATCGGGAACTGCTAGGGGTAAAGTCGTAGCGACAAGCCAAAATCTCCGCCAGGGTAAATCTGTCCGCCAAGTCAGAAAAGCAAGGGGAACGGCGATTGCTGCCGTTAAGATCGGAGTTGCGATCGCTAAAATGGCGCTATTGAGCAAGACTTGCAACGTGCGCGGACGAGAGACGAGAGTTAACAACTTTTCCTCGCCAACGCCAGCCGTGCGGATGACGAGATAAGTCAAAGGCATCAAGACAGCGATCGCAATCGCGATCGCCAGACCAACAAGCATCAACGGCGGCTTTTGAGCTACCGTATTTCCCCACTCCCGACTCCCCACTCCCGACTCCCCCCTCATCACAACAATCCCGCCTCCTGAAGTAATCCCAGCGTTCCTTTCAAGTCGGATAATTGGCTGAGATCGATCTTGGGAGGTTGCAGCTGTTGTAGGGGAACTTGTTTTTGGGAGACTGGAATTCCCCCTACAAGCGGATACTCGTAAAATTGTTGCGTCAAAAATTGTTGCGCTTCTTGACTGAGCAGATAAGCAACAAACTTCTGGGCATCGTTTTTTTGGTCGGTCGTTTGCAACACTGCTACGCCTGCGGCATTAATTAACGCTCCCGCATCGCCCTGCGTGTGGTGGATTGCTACAGGAAAGTTAGGATCGTCTTTGGTAAAGCGATAGAGATAGTAATTGTTGACTAAGCCTAAAGCAATCTCTCCTCGTCCCAAAGCTTCGACGATCGCCGAGTTCCCATCGTAAGTTTTCGCACCATTGGCTTTCATCGCTTTTAACCATTCTAGGGTTTGGCGATCGCCTTCCATAATTCGCATAGCACTGACAAAAGATTGGAACGAACCATTGGTTGGCGACCAACCAACTTTATCGCGCCATTTGGGATCGGTAAGTTGCATTACAGAACCGGGAAGTTCGCCAGGTTTCACAAGTTTGGTGTTGTAATCAATTACCCGCGCCCTTCCAGAAATACCTACCCATTGTCCTGTAGAGGAACGAAACTGTGGTTCTACTTTTTGTAATAGTTGGTTAGGCAGTTTCTGAGTCAAATTTTCTTTCGCGACAGCCCCCAAGGAACCTGCATCTTGGGCGTAAAATATGTCAGCAGGGCTATTTTTGCCTTCTTCAATTAGGGCGATCGCTAAAGAAGTCGAATCCCCGTAACGGACTTCTATATCCATATTCAAAGCTTTCTGTGCTTTCTCGATCAGGGGAGCCATAATTTTCTCTTCCCGTCCTGAGTAAACAGTTAGCTTCTTCTGCTGTTGAGCTGTAGCGGATAGCGTTATTCCCCACGCCACAAATACCGCAGCAATTACTGCTGAGACTTGCCTCATTTGCATTGCCACCATTAACCTCCCTGAAAATGCGATCGCGCTTTTATTCCTCAAGCTATTTATTGGTTGCCCGTGCGATCGTCATCGCGCTCTTAACACGCCTACTAAGCAAGTCAAAAGTTAAAATTCAAAAAGGGAAAATGTCATCTTAGTAAGGCTCTTGGCTGCTGCCTGTATGCGAATCAAATAAAGTTTGTAAAAAATCGCACGATGAACCATGTAGAAACTCTAGAAAAAACAGGTTACGCTGCGAATTAGAGCGGGTTAAGGTTTGGTTATTGGTTAGTAGATAAGCGCTACATTTCAATATCTGCTGGCAATTTTTCAAGAAATCGATCGCCACCGCGATCGCTATTCGTGTTTAGCGTTGCTTATTGAGAATGGGTTCGGTTCAACTGCAAAGGATAGAAACGACAAAACCCTCTGCTAGAGAGGGTTTCGAGGAATGGACGTAACTGGATTCGAACCAGTGACCTCTACGATGTCAACGTAG